>CAZDCU010000019.1:0-26892 GCA_964504055.1 uncultured Methanomassiliicoccales archaeon | reverse complement strand
TTGAAATTTCCGAAATTATTTTGATAATTTCAAAGAAACTGTTTCGATATACATCCATAAATTCCATTTTCAGTCTACATGTAGACTGAATTCAGATTAATGCTTTTACAGAATAATGACGAAAATATGCCAGACAAAGGAATTTCAGCATAATTTTGCTGCAATTACCGCAAAAAACGGTTTCGACATAGAATTATATATCCTGTTTTTAATCTACATGTAGACTGAATTCGGACTAGTGCTGCTATGGAAATAAAGAGAGACAGATATCTCAACAGACTGATCTCCAGAGAAAGAAACGGTATGACCAAAGTCGTAACGGGCATGAGGAGATGCGGTAAATCGTATCTTCTGTTCAATCTGTTCAAAAACCACCTGTTAGATTCCGGAGTTAAACCCGATCACATAATATGCATAGCATTGGACAGTCTCGAAGACGAACCGCTGTTGGATGCGAATAAGCTCTATTCCGCAATCAAAGGCTCAATAACCGATGATGATCAGTACTACGTTCTCCTGGATGAAATACAGCTCGTAGACAGGTTCGAGAAAGTCATCAACAGTCTGATGCGCATGAGCAATGTGGACATCTACGTAACAGGCAGTAATTCCAAAATGCTTTCTTCCGACATAATAACCGAATTCAGAGGAAGAGCCGACGAGGTCAGAGTAATGCCTCTGTCATTTTCGGAATTTATCACGGCATACGACGGTACTGACAAAGAAGCATGGGACGATTACACCGAATACGGCGGTCTGCCTGAAATTTTAATGATGAAAGGTGACGAACAGAAGAGTGCGTATCTCGCAAGCGTACTGAACAAAACCTATCTGAAAGATATCAAAGACAGGTACAGTATCCGCATTCCTTCCGCTTTGGACGGCATATTCGATGTGCTGTCATCTTCCGTAGGATCCCTGACCAATCCGAAAAGGCTGAGGGATACTCTCAGAACCAAGGGTTTCAGCACTATCGACGATTCGACCGTCAGCAGTTACATCGGATACCTTGAAGATGCGTTTCTTTTCGAGAAAAGCATCAGATACGACGTGAAAGGAAGATCTTACTTCGATACGCCTTCCAAATATTACGCAACAGACATCGGAATAAGAAACGTAAGACTGAATTTCAGGCAGTCGGAGGAAACACATCTGATGGAGAATGTGATTTACAACGAATTGAGATCGAGAGGATTTACCGTCGATGTCGGCATTGTGGATTATACCGAAACAACGGACGGAAAACGTGTGATGAAGCGTACCGAGATTGATTTCGTTGCCAATAAGGGAAAAATCAGATACTACATCCAATCGGCGTACATGATGGACGACGACAAAAGAAAAACCGAAATCAGACCGTTCCTGAAAGTGAATGATTCGTTCGGGAAGTTCATCATTGTAAACGGATCGAGCCGTCCGCGTGTCGATGACAACGGAATAATCACCATGGGAATCATAGATTTCCTGAAAAACGATAAGAGTCTGGAAAATCCGTTCTGATTTATCCGATTGTGTGACCTTCGATTTCAAGCATTCTCCGCTTCCTTTCGGTACCGCCTGCGTATCCCGTGAGACTTCCGTCCTTCCCGATTACACGGTGACACGGAACGATAACTGCAACGGGATTGTGACCGACAGCCTGTCCTACGGCCTGTGCGGACATACGGGAACCTCTTTTTTCCGAGATTTTTGATGAAATATCACCGTATGTGACCGTACTTCCGTACGGTACCGTACGGAGAATTTCCCATACTTCTTTCTGGAAATCCGTTCCGATCAGATGAACGGGAACAGTTTCATTCGGAATCTTTCCCGAAAAATATCCGTCAAGCCATTTCACGGCCGATGAGATGAATTCTTCATTCCCTTCTTTTTCCGGAATCTTCGGATGAATTTTCTGATCTTCGAACCACAGTCCCGTAAGACCTTCTTCATCCGCGGTGAGAATGATTCTTCCGATTGGGGAATCGTAATACTTCATATCCGTCCGCCTCACGGTTTTTCGGTATGTTTTTCTTTAAATCTCTCAAACTTTTTCTTTTCCGATGAGAGGTATATCCTTTTCACAAACGGGAATATTGTAAAAAGAACCATAGCGAAACGGAACAGTTTACAGGGAAACACTCTCTTTTTCCCTTTTTCCATACCTTTTATCATCGCTTCCGCGACGTGTTCCGGAGTCTGAACGGGATAGGGTTTCTCGAAATCTCTGTCGCTTGCGGCCTTAAAGAATCCCGTATCCGTTGCAACGGGATACAGAACAGTCAGCTGAACATTGTCTCCTTTTTCAAGACGGACTGCGTCCTGAAAACCGTCGAGTGCGAATTTTGTAGCGCTGTATAAGGTGTAACCGGGCATCCCCATGAGTCCCATGGCGGATGCTGTCAATGCAAAAATTCCTTTTCTTCCGTTGAGGTGTTTAACAAATTTCTGATAGGAATAGATGGGAGAGTACACATTGGTGCGGAATATTCTGTCGATTCTGTCCCAATCGGTGTAATCCATAGATTCGTAATACGGAAAACCTGCGTTTGCGATGAAAATGTCAATTTTATCGAAGTGTTTGGAAGCTTCTTCGAATATTTTATCGACGTTTTCTTCCGTCGATACGTCGCATTCGAATGCTATGACATCTTCACCGACCAAATTGTCTGTGTGAATATCCGCGGCGAATATCCTGTTGCCTTTGGATAAGAGCATCTTCATCATACGGTTCCCGATGCCGCTGTTTGCACCGGTTATGATTATGTTCTTACCTTCGATGGCTTCCATGGTATCGCGACGGCATCATAACCTCGGGTTATGATACCTTCTCCTCCCCTTGGTGAGATGTCCGAATTCGATTGCTTTGGAAGGACATCTGTTGATGCACGAACAGCAGCGGAGACATCTCTTTTCCGTCCATACAGGAGTTCCCTCGGACATTTCTATGATGCCCGGAGGACAGAGATTTACGCACTTTCCACACCCTGTGCAGTTACCGTTTACGTGGAATCCTCTTGTTTTCCTGCCGTAAACGTGCAGAGGTCTTCCGATGTGTCCGAAAACACTCTTGAAGATGCTGTGTTTTGAGAGATTATCTTCTTTCTTTCCGTTCTTTATCTCATCACAGATCTTCTGCATTTTTACATCGGCTTCGTCTAAAATCTTCTGAGCGTCGTCTTCCGTCGGAGGTTCAAAGAGAAGAACGTAATTCTCGGGCATCCTGATTTCGTAACGGTTACCTGTTTCGAATCCTTTCGATTCTATCTCCTTGACAAAACCGCCCATGGCGTCTCCGGGGAATGTTCCGAAGTTGATCATTACGTTGAATACGGGTTTTCTGTCAAACGTAACACGGTCGATGAATTCCTTCACGTTCAGAGGCATTCCGTAGAAGTAGACGGGAGATACGATGTAGACTTCCTCGTTTTCCTTCAGATTGTAACCGCATTTTCCTCTCAGCTCTGCAGCAATATCATACATTTCGTAACCTGTCGCTTCCGCAAGTTTACGTGCGAGGTATTCCGAATTACCGGTAGCCGAGAAGTAGAAAATCATTGATTACAGCTCCGTCATGACTTCTTTGAGATATTTTACGTCGTCTTCGGTGTTGTATCTCGATAATGAAATTCTCAGTGCGGAAAGACACTCCGCAGGAGATAATCCCAATGCGGATAACACATACGACGGTTCCGAAGAACCTGCGGAACATGCGGATGCTGCGGAAACTGCAATACCTTTCTTGCTGAGCCTGATAACTGTATCGGTTCCTTTCTCGATGTCGTCGAATCTGAAGTGGGCGTTGTTGCATAATCTCCTCGCACCTGTCGGACCGTTGAGATGTGCGCCTTTGATTGAGAGAGTATTCTCAATAATCTCATCTCTGAGTTTGGTCATCATTGCGATGTCTTCATCCATCGTACTCATTGCCAATTCCGCAGCCTTTCCCAATCCGACTATCCCCGGAACATTTTCCGTTGAAGATCTCAATCCTCTTTCCTGTCCTCCGCCGAATCCTATCGGATGTACGGGAATCCCTGTTTTGATGTAAATCGCTCCGATTCCTTTCGGTGCGTGTACTTTATGTCCCGACAGAGATAACAGATCGATACCGTCTTTTTTGGTATCAATCTTCATTTTCGTGTATCCCTGCACCGCATCCGTGTGGAAGTATGCGCCGTGTTCGTGGGATACTTTCGCCAATTCCTTAATATCCTGAATCGTACCGACAACGTTGTTTGCAGCCATAACGGATACCAAACGTACGTCGTCACCCATTGCGTCATCCAAAACGGAAGGATCGAGGTATCCTTCTTTGTCGACTTTGAGGACAGTTAATTCATATCCTCTTGTTTCCAGCTCATGACATGCTTCGAGAACGGCTTCATGTTCTATTACTGTAGTAACGATTCTCTTTCTCTTTTCGTCTCCGGGAGCGGTCATTACACCTATAAGTGCAAGATTGTCCGACTCTGTTCCTCCCGATGTGAATGTAATTTCCGAAGGAAGACATCCAAGTGAATCGGCTACCCTTTTCCTTGCGATACGCAGTCCTTTGGCTGCCGCATCTCCCATAAAATGAATGCTGCTGGGGTTGCCGTATTCCTCTGTAAGGAAGGGCATCATCTCTTCGAGGACCTCCGGAGCGATCCTCGTAGTCGCACTGTTGTCCAAATAGACTCTTTTGGAGGTCATATCCTCCCGATATCACTGGTATGAGATAAAGAATGCCATAGAGGTAAAAACGATATCCGTTGTATTTCTACGCATTTCGAAGTTTAGATGTGTGGCTATATGAAATTTCTACGAAACTACTTATACTCTCAGATTATCCAAGCCCTCATTAGTCGGACCTCTCCGTATACGGAAGTCCTAGACACAATCGAAGGTGAAATCCAAATGAGCAATGATGGACCTACACTCATCAAGATGCCCCGCATCCAGAAGGAACTTGCCCAATGTCAGATGTGCGGTTACTGCATAGACGTTTGCGAAGCGCACAGACAGACCCCCTGGGAGTCGGTCACTGCGAGAGGTAAAATCTACTACCTCAACCAGCTCGACAAAGCAGGCGCGGGAAAGATGGACAAACTCCTCGGAAGGAAGGTCACACTCAGCCCCGAGTTCGTAGATGCAATGTACAAATGTACAGGCTGCGGAAACTGCGAAGAAGTCTGCCACGCCAAGATCGAACTCGTCGCACTGTGGGAGAAAATCAGGACATGGATGGCAAAGTACGGTGTCGCACCCCTGCCCGTCCACAAGAAACTCGAAGCAAGCATCGCAAAGAACGGAAACCCGTACGGCGAGCCTAAGTCCAAGAGGGACGCATGGTGGCCCGAGGAAGTCGAGAGGGTTACACCTCCGGACGCGGTCTTCTTCGCAGGATGTACCGGTTCATACAGGATGCAGCAGATTCCCAAGGCAGCCGTCAAGGTCCTTGACAGAGCAGGCGTTAAGCTGAACTGCCTCGGTGAGAGCGAAATCTGCTGTACATCACCTCTTCTCAGGACAGGTCTCGACCTCCAGACACTGGAAGCAGCAAAAGAGACTGTCACCAAAGCCGACGGAATCGGTGCGAAAGATATGGTTATGTCATGCTCCGGATGTTACAAGACAGTTTCAAGCAACTTCGTCGAGTACTACGGTAAGCCCGGACAGAACGTCTACCACATCACACAGTACGTAGACAAGCTCATTTCCACAAGGAAACTCGCACTTCCCAACGAATTCAAAGCAAAGGTCACATACCACGACCCCTGCCACCTCGGAAGGCACTCGAAAGTCTTCGAGGAACCCCGTAACATCCTGAAGAAGATCAAAGGAATCGACTTCGTCGAGATGGAGAGGAACAGAGAAAACTCCAGGTGCTGCGGTGCCGGAGGAGGATACAAGTCCGCATTCAACGACTTCGCCGTGAACATTGCAGCGGAGAGGATCAGAGATGCAGAGGCAGTCGGAGCGGAAATCATCGCAACCGCATGTCCGTTCTGTGTTCTCAACCTCAGGGCAGGAGCAAAGAAGATCGGATCCAAAGTCAAGGTAATGGACATCACCGAAATCCTCGTGCAGGTCACAGACCCCGAAGGACCTAAGGAAATCTATCCCTGCGGTGCACCCCCTGCGCCCGTAGAGGCACCCAAAGAAGAAGTCAAAGCTGAGGGCCCCAAGGAGGGAGCCCCCGCCCCTTTAGCTGAATCTGAGGCACCGAAGGCAGCAGCCGCGGTTCCTCAGGAAGCACCTAAGGAAGAAGCCAAAGCCGAAGCTCCCAAAGAGGAAGTAAAAGCCGAGGAAGCACCGAAAGCGGAAGAGGTCAAAGCAGAGGAGCCTAAGGCAGAAGAATCCCCCAAAGAGGAGGTAAAAGCCGAGGAACCTGCACCTGCAGAGGAAGTCAAAGCAGAAGAAGCAGCCGAACCTGTTGCAGAAGAGAAACCTGCAGAGGAAGCTGTTGCTGAGGAACCCAAAGCAGAGGAACCTGTCGCAGAAGAGGCACCCGCAGAGGAAACACCCGCTGAAGCAGCTGCTGCAGTAGCAGCGGCAGAAACCGTTGCCGAAGAAGCAGCGGAAGAGCCTGCTGCAGAGGAAGTCAAAGCAGAAGAATCCGTCGAGGAACCCAAAGCAGAGGAACCTGTCGCAGAAGAGGCACCCGCAGCGGAACCTGCTGCCGAGGCAGCTCCTGCAGAAGAACCCGTTGCTGAGGAAGTTCCCGCCGAAGAGCCTGCAGCCGAAGAAGAGATTCCCGAAGAATCCGTCGAGGAAGATGCCGCAGACGTACCTGCGGAAGATGTATCTGCCGAGGGAGCCGTTGCAGCAGGTGCGGTCGCAGCAGTCGCCGCAGCCGCAGTCATCGGTGACGACGATGAGGAGTATGATGAAGAATTCGCACGCGAATACGAAATCAAACCCGAAGGAGTCATCAGAAGGGCCGCATGGAACAAAGGTCTCAGATGCAGAAGGAACTACGGTGAGGAAAACATCCCCTTCGCATTCGTCAAGAGCAAGGTTGCAGTCGGTGTCGGTGACGAGAAGATCAGCGATGACTCGAAAGCAAAACTCGAGGCAGACGGATGGATCGTTCTCTGGTTCGACGAGGCTGACATCACGGACGGAGCTGAGCAGGCAACTGTCATCAAGAGCGCCGTGAAAGAGAACCTTCGTGCCATGAAGAAAAAGAAGGCAAAGAAGAAGAAATGAAACCTATGACCGGGCCTGACGGCCCGGCCCATTCTGTTTTTTTATATGCCGTTTGAAGTTCTGTCTCCCGCAATAGTAGAAGTTCTTCGGCAACACGGCATAACCGAACCTACCGAACCTCAGAAAGATGCCATTCCCAGGATTTCAAGAGGAGAAAATATCCTGCTTGTAGCGCCGACAGGTATCGGTAAGACCGAAGCAGCAATACTGCCTATTCTCAACGCAATCTACAACGACGGAAAGAAAGGCGGAATCAGATGCATTTACGTCACACCTCTCAGAGCATTGAACCGCGATATGCTGAAGAGGATGGAAGATTACGGCGAAGCTTTGGATATTTCCGTAGGAGTAAGACACGGAGATACACCCGCCGCCGAACGTAACAGACAGTCGTTACACCCTCCGGAAATTCTGATTACGACTCCGGAGACACTTCAGGTACTTTTCACCGGGAAGAGATTAATCGAGCATCTGAAGCACGTAGAATGGTTCGTTGTCGATGAAATCCATGAATTGGCGACAACCGAAAGAGGCGCTCAGATGAGTGTCGCTATGGAAAGACTCACCGCCTTGGCGGGAGAATACCAGAGAATCGGATTGTCCGCAACGGTGGGAGACGTAAACGAAGTGGCGGGATTCCTCTCCGGAGTGGGAAGAAAAGTAACAATCTGCAAGCACGACACCTTCAGAAGTTATGAGATCGATGTAGAATGTCCGCAGGCCTGTGAAGATTCCGTTCTTTTGGATAAATTACAGTGCGATCCGGATATGCTCGCAGTTATGATAAGAGCGAGAGAACTCGTGGAGAAAGGAAGATCCACGTTGTTTTTCGTGAACACAAGGGAAACAGCCGAATGGATGGCTGCGAGATATCACCTTTGGGATCAGGATCTATCGATTGATGTCCACCACGGTTCTCTGTCAAAAGAGAACAGGATGGATATGGAAGACAGATTCAAGAGGGGAGAAATCAGAGCATTGATCTGTACGTCTTCTCTGGAATTGGGAATCGATGTCGGAAGTACCGATTTGGTGATACAGTATAACTCGCCGAGACAGATTTCCAGGATGATCCAACGTGCGGGACGTGCGGGACACCGTGTAGGAGGGCTGATCCGTGCGAAGATTATCGCAACATCTCCCGACGAAGTCTCCGAAGCATTGGTTGTCGCAAGAAAAACCGATGCGAAAGAACTGGAAATCAAGAAAGGAAGGCCGTGTCCTCTTACAGTTGTTGCGAATCAACTCATAGCAATGACGATGAGCGGACGTGTCACACGCGAAACGGCATTCTCGATGTTTAAGAAATCCTATGTTTTCAAAGATCTCGAAAGAAAGGACATGGATGCTGTTCTCGAACAGCTGAAATCGATCAAGATGATATTCGAGGACGATGACGGATTCAAACGTTCCAAAAAGGGAATGAACTACTTCTACAGCAACATCTCGATGATTCCCGATGAAAGAAACTACATGATAAGGGACATCGGAACAAGAGCGATCATCGGTACTTTGGATGAGAGTTTCGTTGCAACATTTGCGGAACCCTATGCAATGTTCATCGCGAAAGGAAGGACATGGCGTATCGTCGAAATGAGAGAAGAAGAGATTCTTGTCGAAGAAACAGGAGAAATCGGATCCGTTCCCTCATGGGCAGGTTCGGACATCCCCGTTCCGTTCGAAGTTGCGATGGAAGTCGGAAGACTGAGAAGATTAAGAAATCTCGACGATTATCCCGGTGATGAGGGTGCAAAACAACGCGTTCGTGATTTTCTTGACGAGCAGAAAGGACATATCGTTCCCACAGACAAGACGGTAACAGTGGAGATCGGAGACCGTCTCGCAATCGTGAACGCATGTTTCGGCACACGTGTCAACGAAACTTTGGGAAAGATTTACGCCGCACTGCTTACGGCACGTCTCGGAGAAAGTGTTGGAGTATCCGCGGATCCGTACCGTATTATGATTGAACTTCCCAGAAATATCGACAAAAAAATCCTCCTGAGTTCCGTCACATCCGTGAAACCCGGAACCGTCGAAGGATTGATCAGGTTAACAATAAACAACTCAACATTCCTGAAATGGAGATTCGTCTACGTTGCGAAGAAATTCGGTATCATCGAAAAGGATGCAGACCACCGTTTCATGAACTTCGGAAGACTGTTCGATATGCACAAAGACACTCCTGCGTACACCGAAGCGTTAAACAAGGTGCTTTGGGAGGATTTGGATATCGAAAATACTGAGAAAGTTGTTTCAATGATAGCCGACGGAAGTATTTCCGTTGAAGTTACCACCATTTCTCCGATCGGAATGGAAGGAATAACGAGATCCAAGGAACTTATGCAGCCGTTACGTGCGGATCATTCCATTTTAATGGCACTGAAGAAAAGACTCGAAGGAGAACTGATGTTTGCTTCATGTCTCAGATGCAGAACTCAGTGGAGAGTGAGAGTCGCAGACGCTCCGAAACGTTTCATCTGTCCGAAATGCGGCGGAAACATGGTTGCCGTTCTGAAAGAGTACGACAGAGACAAAATCAAACTCTTCGCGAAAGAGGAACTTACGGACGAAGAGAAAAAAGAAACCGCACGTATCGTGAGAATCGCCAATCTTGTTAACGAAAACGGCAGAAAGGCCTGCATGGCATTGGCGGGAAGAGGAATAGGCCCGGATTCCGCATCGAGAATACTGCGTACAATGCACATCGACGAGGATGACTTCTTAAGAGATATCCTCGGAGCCGAAGTTCTCTACGCAAAGAACAAGAGATTCTGGGACTGATCAGAGAAGGTCGCCTTTCTTGGTGAATTCCTTCTTCTTCTCGGGAGCTTCGATAGGTCTCAGTTCGACAACGGTTTTTGCCAAAAATCCTCTTGATATGACGTAAACTTCCGAGGATGTGGGTCTTGACGCATCGGGAGAATGGACTTTCACGCTTCTGAAACGTTTCTCGAGTTCTCTCTTCAGTTCGGGGAACATATCGCCCATGAAGACCTTCATGACCATCTTACCGTCTTTCTTCAGAATTCTGTCGCAGACATCGACTGCGAACATACACAGATGGATGGATCTTGCATGATCCGTTGCGTACGCACCGGCGATGTTCGGAGCCATATCGGAAAGAACAACGTCCGCTTTTCCTCCGAATTTTTCCAGAAGTTCCAGCATGGTTTTGTCGTCGGTAATGTCTCCGATGATTGTGGTGACTCCTTCCATAGGTTTGATAGGTCTCAGATCCACTCCGATAACTTTACCTGTCTCACCGACACGTTCTTTGGCTACCTGCAGCCACCCTCCGGGGGCTGCACCCAAATCCACGACGGAATCCCCTTCTTTGAAAATGTTGAAACGGTCGTCTATCTGCATTATCTTGAACGATGCCCTCGAACGGTAGTCGAGCTTCTTTGCGAGCTTGTAATAATGCTCATGATGCCTCTCGTCGAGCCATCTCTCATGCAGGGACATGATTCCACCTTACGTACGTCTATGCTTTATCGGTTTCGTCGGTATCTTCGGGATGAATGTACTGACCGTGACCCTGTGTGCTCTTGTTGTAGTCGATTGCATTCACCGGACAGCGGTGGTAACAGCCCAAACACATTACACACTGTTCGGCATCCCACAGAGGTTTCCCGTCGACCATTTTTATGATTTTCAGAGGACATCTCTTCACACATAATTTACAGCCGATACACGCGTCGGAAACAGTGAATTTGTTTGTTTCTCTGGCTCTGTCGTATACACGGTAGCTGAATTTGGCAAGGAATTTTGGTTTTCTGCTCTTGATGAAGTTACCTTTGTCCTTGTTCTGAATGTGTTTGATTATACCGTCGATCATTCTGTCAGCGATTTCATTGGTGGCTTCCATTCTTGATTTGTCTGTGTAATCCATCACGGGAGCCCATGAATCGGGCATTTTCACACCGAATTTCGCATCAATCCTGAGTCCGCGCTGTTTCATGATGTCTTCGACCATTTCCGCAGACATTCCCGCGTTTCCGCCGTAGGTGGAAACGAAATAGAAGTACGTGTCCTCGCCGATGAACATCTTCACGGATTTCAGGAAATTATCCATTATCGTGGGAATTCCGTAGAAGTATGTGGGACATACAATACCGAATCTTCCTCCGGAACGTGCCTCCACAGTCCTGTCTGTTTTCAGTTCCTCTATGGAACGGGCCCAGTCGTCGGTCGCTTCCGCGATTCTGTGTGCCACGTGTTTGGAATTGCCTGTTGCTGAGAAGTATATTATCATCGGACGGTGCCTCCTTCGGTTTGATATCATCATCAGCATAACCTATAAAGGCATTGGCCACATTCCTTTCACAAGGATACCATGGCGGACAGTTGGACCTATGCCAAAGCGGGCGTCGACATAGACGCGAAATCAAGTGCCATCGAATCATTGGTCAAAGAACTCAGCTTCAAGAGAGAAGGCATCGGTCAGATGGTCCGTATGAAGGGACTTTTCGCGAGTCTTATCGATTTCGGAGATAACTATCTCACATTGGCTACGGACGGTGTGGGAACGAAGTTACTCATAGCCGAAGAACTCAACAAGTGGGGTACCGTCGGTATCGACTGTATCGCAATGAACGTGAATGATACGATCTGTGTCGGTGCGGAACCGATGTCTTTTGTCGATTACATTGCGATTAACAAACCCGATGATGTTATCACCGAAGCTATAGGAAAAGGTCTCCGCGACGGTGCGGAAATGTCCAACATGGAAATTGTCGGCGGAGAAATTGCGGTTCTTCCCGAAATGGTGAACGGTGTGGATCTTTCGGGAACATGTCTCGGTTTCGTTCCCAAAGACAAAGTGATTACGGGTCAGACCTGTAAGAAAGGAGATTTGATTGTCACCCTGAAATCCTCGGGAATTCACTCAAACGGACTTACTCTTGCGAGGAAAGTCTTCGAGAACGCAGGATATTCAATGAAAGACAAAGTATCCGGACTGAAAGGAACCGTCGGTGAAGAATTACTCACACCCACCAAGATTTACGTTAAAGATGTTCTCAAAATCATCAGAGAACATGAAGTTCACGGTCTTGTCGATATTACGGGAGGAGGTCTCAGGAACATCCTGCGCATGAATCCTTCCTGCAAGTATGTGATTGACGATCCTCTCGAACCTGCGCCTATTTTCAAAAAGATTCAGGAACTCGGAAACGTCACCACAGAGGAAATCTATCAGACCCTCAACATGAGTATGGGATTCGACATAATCGCACCTGCAGACGAAGCGGAAGCGATTGCGAAAGAATTCGATGACGCTTACGTTGTGGGACGTGTCGAAGAAGGCAAAGGCGTTCTTTATCAGCCCGACAATATCCTCTACGAGCATTACTGATCGAGAATCGCATGCAATGCGCCCGTAACGGCGCCTACGGCAGTACAGGTTTCCAGTGAATACCTTCCGTCGGTAATGTCGAGATTGTACTTCGGAATGGATGCGGGAGCTTTCGGAACACCGTGGGGTCCGAGACCGAATAAGAGCAGGATACTCTGTCCGTGAGAAACCATATCGGCTGTCTGACGTAATGATATGGATTTCTTGGAATCGGGTTTGCTTGTGGTGAGGATAACTTCCCCCAACTGCGGAGGGAATCCTTTCTCGGGGTACGGGAAACTCAGGAATCTGCCCATTTCCGCAAGATCCATGAAATAATCCCCGTGGGAACCGATGCTTGTCGTTCCTGCGACCCATTCCGCCAATTCCTTAGGCTGTTTGATATCTTCCGGGAACGGGAAACCGAAGAGCGCAAGATTCATGTCAAACGCCATCGCAAGCCCTCCTGCCCTGGCTATGGCCCTTCTGTGGGGCTCGCGGAACTTCTGCGGATCGTATGAGTTGTAAAGGCCCAATGTGATTCTTCCTCTTCCCATCGTTTACACTTCCTGTATGTCGACCAACGGTCTCGCCATTATGGCTCTTGCGTCACCGTCGATGTAGATTTCCATCCCGGGATTTTCTTCGCGGTACCTCTCCATAATGTGCATAATCTGCGAAAGTGTCAGATCGGGGTCGCTCACATCCATCAGGAACTCGTCCATGGTACCATCTGTGTGATTGTATCGAAAAGATAAAAGAGGATTGGTGCCGCGAGCCGGGATCGAACCAGCGACTTCATGATCTTCAGTCATGCACTCGTACCTGCTGAGTTACCGCGGCGTAAACCTCCCAATGGTGAATCCATATTTAAAATTTGATGATATGCAGGCGGGTGAAACCGCCTGCATCAGTGTGTTTCAGAGGATTTTCTGCGTCCGCCGAATCTGCGTTTCTTCTTCGTACCGCCCGGAATGTATCTGATGTATCCCTCGGTATCGGGAGAGGATCTGAAGATTGCGTACAGCAGAATCACCGAGATTACGGCCAATATTCCGCAGCTGCAGAGCAGGGATATCCTGAAGGCACCCGAGGCGTCTGAGAGTAACACCAGTACAAGGACGGCTGCTACTGCAGCCGTCTGTACCGATGCGACAATCTCAAGCGTCCTCTTTGTCCTCATCCTCGTTCACCGCCGAGATGGGCTGGAGTGCGATGATCTTGTCATCGTTACGCATGTCCATGATCTTCACGCCTGCGGCGTTACGGCCGGTGACACGGATTTCCGATACTTTGATGCGTATCATCTTTCCCTGTCTGCTGGTGACCATAAGCTCGTCGTCGAGGGATACCTTTGCAATCGCAACAACAGAACCGTTCCTCTCTGTTGTCTTCATTGTGATGACACCTTTCGAACCGCGGTGGGTCTTACGGTATTCATCCACAACGGAAATCTTACCGAATCCGTTCTCGGAGACAGAGAGAATCATGTCCTGAGGTGTGACGACGGTCATTCCTACGACTTCGTCGTCATCGGTGAGAGTTACACCCTTCACACCCATTGTGTCCCTTCCGGTCGCTCTTACTTCGGATTCGTCGAACCTTGCGGCCTGACCGTTCTTTGTGGCGATGATGATCTCGTGCGAACCGTTGGTAATCTCCGTGCCGATCAACTCATCGTTTTCGTCGAGTTTAATCGCTTTGATTCCTTTGTTCCTGATGTTTCCGTAGGCAGTGAGAGCGGTCTTCTTGATGATTCCCTGTTTGGTGCAGAAGACAAGCGATTCATCTTCGGTGAACTCGGCTACGCTTATTGTGTTCACGACTTTCTCTCCCTCTTCGAGGTCGGGAAGCATGTTCACGATAGGCTTACCCTTGGACTGCCTGCTGCCTTCGGGTATTCTGTAACCCTTGAGCCAGTGGAGGCGTCCTTTGTTCGTAATGAACATGATGTAATCATGTGTACAGGCGACGAACATGTTGGCCACGTCGTCTTCCTCTTTGGTCTGCATTCCGATGAGACCCACGCCTCCGCGCCCCTGCTGTTTGTATGTTCTCAGCGGGATACGCTTGATGTAATTGTCTTTGGTAATGGTGATAACAACATCCTCTTTCGGAATGAGATCTTCCTCATCGCTGTCGATTGCGTTGGGATCGATCTCCGTACGGCGGTCGTCTCCGTAGCCTTCCTTCATTTCAGTAAGCTCGTCTTTAATAATCTGAAGAATCCTGCCTTCATGAGCCAGAATGTCTTCCAAATCAATCATAAGCTTCTTGATGTCGTTGTATTCGCCGACGACACCGTCAATCTCGAGACCTGTCAGTTTCTGGAGTTTCATGTCGAGAATTGCTTTCGCCTGCTCCGCATCTATTGTGAGCAAATTCTGAAGTCCTTCGGATGCTTCGTCCGCGGTCTTCGATGCACGGATAAGTTCGATAACCTCATCCATGCGGTTGATTGCGGCCATAAGACCTTCCAGGATGTGGTATCTCTTCTTCGCAACGTCAAGATCAAACTGTGTCCTTCTTGTGACGACCTCTTTCCTGTGCTTGATGTACTGAACGATCAGCTCTTTCAGCGTGAGAAGCATGGGCTTGTTGTTCACAAGTGCCAAGTTGATGATACCGAACGTAATCTCCATCTGCGTGTGTTTGAACAGATTCTCGAGAACGACGGTTTCCATTGCATCTTTGTGAAGTTCAATGACAATACGCATACCGTCTTTGTCCGATTCATCGTTGATGTTTGTGATGCCTTCGATTTCTTTGTTTCTGACACTGTCCGCAATCTGTTCGATGAGCCTCTCTTTGTTGACCTGATACGGAATTTCATCGACGACAATCATCGTCTTTCCGTTGGATTTCTCTTCGAAGTGTGTTTTAGATCTAACCTTGATCTTTCCGCGTCCTGTCTTGTAGGCGGAAACGATTCCTCCGATACCGTGGATTGTACCTCCGGTAGGGAAATCGGGACCCTTGATGTACTGCATCAGTTCGGGAACATCCGCATCGGGGTTGTCTATAGCGAATTTGATTGCATCTACGACCTCTCCGAGGTTGTGGGGAGGCATGTTTGTAGCCATACCGACAGCGATACCTGCGGAACCGTTGACAAGGAGGTTCGGAACTTTTGACGGAAGAACTACCGGTTCTTTCAGAGAACCGTCGAAGTTGTCCGAGAAGTCGATTGTATTCTTGTCGATGTCGGCAAGCATATCCGCAGACATCTTGGTAAGACGTGCCTCGGTGTAACGCATCGCAGCCGCGGAATCACCGTCGACCGAACCGAAGTTACCCTGACCGTCCACGAGTGTGTATCTCAGAGAGAACGGCTGTGCCATCCTCACCATTGCGTCGTAAACGGCGGTATCTCCGTGGGGGTGGTACTTACCTAACACTTCTCCGACAATCCTTGCGGATTTCTTGTGAGGCCTGTTGTACGGAATACCCAGATCGTTCATTGCGTACAGAATTCTTCTGTGAACGGGTTTCAGACCGTCTCTTACATCGGGAAGCGCACGTCCGACGATGACACTCATTGAGTAATCAACGTAAGAACGGGACATCTCCTTCTCAATAGGCTGTGCGATTATCTGATCCCTGACGGGTGTATCGTTTTCCATATCGTCTGCCATATTATCACACATCCAGGTTGACTACCTCGTGGGCATGTTCGATGATGTATTCTCTCCTGGGTTCTACGGCGTCTCCCATAAGTGTCGAGAACAAATGATCGGCAAGCTGTGCGTCTGTAATCTCTACCTTCTTCATCAGTCTCCTTGCGGGATCCATTGTCGTTTCCCACAGCTGATGGGGATTCATTTCTCCCAGACCCTTGTACCTGCTGATGTTGCATCCCTGTCCCATTTCGGCGGATGCTTCCGCAAGTTCTGCGTCGTTGTAGCAGTAGATTTCTTTCTTTCCTTTGGCGACCCTGTAAAGCGGGGGCATTGCGAGATAAACATGACCTGTTTCGATCAACGGCCTCATCTGCCTGTAGAACAGTGTCAGAAGCAATGTTGCGATGTGCGCACCGTCCACATCGGCATCGGTCATGATGATGATTCTGTTGTATCTTATCTTGGAAACATCGAAATCATTTCCCACACCGCCTCCGATGGCGGTGACGAGGTTCTTGATTTCCATGGATTCGAGAATCTTGTCGGGTCTGACTTTCTCGACATTCAGAATCTTACCTCTGATAGGAAGAATAGCCTGGAATGTCCTGTCACGGCCCTGTTTCGCGGATCCTCCTGCCGAGTCTCCCTCCACAATGTACAACTCGCATTTGCTCGGATCTTTGTCGGAACAGTCCGCAAGCTTTCCGGGAAGTGCGTTGGAATCGAAGACGCTCTTTCTCCTTGCCGTTTCCTTGGCTTTACGTGCGGCTTCTCTTGCGGTGTAGGCTTCAACGCTCCTTCTTACGATAACGTCTCCGACTTTCGGATTCTCAAGTAAATACTCCGAAAGTTTCGAGGTCATGAAACTTGCAACGGCAGTCTGTGCGATACTGTTACCGAGTTTGGACTTAGTCTGTCCCTCGAACTGAGGTTCGGGAATCTTGATACTTACAACCGCAGTAAGACCTTCACGGATATCGGAACCTTCGAATGAGATTCCTTTTGCGAATGCTTTGTCTTTGGCGAAATCGTTGAAACATTTCGTCAGTGCGGTCCTGAATCCCGCAAGATGTGTACCTCCTTCGGGAGTACTGATTGTGTTGACAAACGAGATAATACTCTCGGAATAATCGCCTGTCCACTGCATTGCGATATCGATATCGATCTGATTGTCTCCCGTGGAATCTTTGTAATCGTATTTTCCGTGGAGATAAATCGGAACGGGGTGGATAGGTGTCTTCGTCCTGTTGATGTATTCCACGAACTCGGAGACTCCTCCGTCGTAGTGGAATGTTTCCTTGTTTCCGGATCTTTTGTCTTCGAAGTTGATTGTCACTTCTTTGTTCAGGAAAGCCTGGTTGCGGAACCTGTTCTGAAGTGTGTTGTAATCAAACTCAACAGTCTCGAAAATCTCGGGGTCGGGGAGGAATGTAATGGTAGTACCTCTCCTGTCGGACTCTCCGATTACCTCTACGGGTCCGTCGGGAATACCTCTGTGGTAAGACTGTCTGAATTTCTTGCCTTCTCTTTCGACGACGGCTACCAACCAAACGGAAAGACCGTTTACGACGGAAACTCCCACTCCGTGGAGACCTCCGGATACTTTGTAGCTGTTCTTGTTGAACTTTCCTCCGGCGTGAAGTTCGGTAAGAGCCAATTCCAACGCGGATTTACCTTTCTCGTGCATTCCCGTAGGGATACCGCGTCCGTCATCCTGTACGGTACAGGAACCGTCTTCGTTGATCCATACGTAAATCTGATCGGCGTAACCCGCCATTGCCTCATCGATACTGTTATCGACGACCTCGTAAACCAAATGGTGAAGACCGCGGGTATCGGTACTTCCGATGTACATACCCGGCCTCTTCCTCACTGCTTCGAGACCTTCGAGAACCACTATACTGTCCGCGCCGTATGCGGATGCATTGTCATTCCCATCCATTTGAATCATCCTGATGCCGATAGGGCATCCTATTGCTACCCCTATAGCCTGTTGTTATATAATATTACGCGCGCACGTATACGCGCGTTTCTTATTTATTTAATAAATCAAAAAGAATTTGAGTTCTAAATTTAGTAGCGCCTAATTTATATATTATTTAGTCATCACTAAAACACATGGTAACAGGTATTCACCAGAATTCCGGGAGTGGCGCATCCACCCTCAAAGATATCAGAGTCGGGGAAACCGTTAAAGTTGTGAAACTTAACGGCAGCGGCCCTGTAAGAAGACACATTATGGACATGGGCATCACAAAGGGATGCAGCGTCTACGTCAGAAAAGTAGCGCCTCTGGGAGATCCTATTCAGGTCTCGCTCAGAGGATACGAACTAAGTCTGAGAAAGGCGGAAGCCGAGATGATAGAGGTCGTCTGACGGTGAGGTGTCGGTAATGGGTCTAAGAGTAGCGTTGGCGGGTAACCCCAACAGCGGAAAAACAACATTATTCAACAAACTCACGGGCGCAAAACAGCACGTGGGTAACTGGCCCGGTGTGACAATCGAGAGAAAAACCGGTACCATCCGCGGAACAGATGCGGAATTGGTCGATACACCCGGCATCTATTCTCTCTCGCCTTACACACCGGAAGAGATTGTCACGAGGAACTACATCATCGGAGATTCTCCCGATGTGATTATCGACATCGTCGATGCATCGAACATTGAAAGGAATCTTTACCTTACACTTCAGCTCCTCGATCTCAACACACCTGTCGTGGTCGCACTGAACATGATGGATGCAGTCGAGAAAACAGGTGTGACGATCGATGCGAAAGTACTGTCTGACACACTGGGATGTTCGGTCGTTCCGATTTCGGCACTCAAGAGCGAAGGTCTTGACGAGCTCATTTCTGCCGTAGTGGATGCGGGAGAGAAAAACAAAGTTCCCAACCCCATGAAAATGCCGGACAACATCGAGAACCTTATCTCACTGGCACAGAAACAGATTACGGACAAAGTTCCGGAGAAATATTCCAGATGGTTCGGCATCAAAGTCGTGGAAAACGACGAAGTCGTCCTCGAGGGGCTGGAGGAAGAGAGAAAAGCCATCGAAAACGATGTCAAAGCTCTCGAGACAGAACGCGATGACGATATGGCTGCGATTATCTGCGACGCAAGATACAAGACAGTCGAAAACATCGTTGCAAAATGCGTCAGGAAGAACACCGCCGAGGGTACGGAAACACTCTCCGAGCGTGTCGACAAAATTCTCACCAACAGGATTCTGGGTCTTCCGATTTTCATCGCGATTATCGGTGCCCTCTTCATGGCTATTATCGGTTTCGGAGACTACCCCGGTATCGGTACATACTTCACAGACTTACTCAACGGATGGATCGAGGAGACTCTCCAGCCTGCAGTGTCTGATTGGTGTGTCAGCATGGAGGTCAGCGACGAACTCACATCGCTGCTTGTCGACGGTGTCGTGGGCGGAGTAGGTGCCGTTATCGGTTTCCTCCCTCAGATGCTCATACTGTTCCTTGCACTGTGTATTCTCGAAGACATCGGATACATGGCAAGGGCCGCATTCATCATGGACCGTGTCTTCAGGTTCTTCGGTCTTTCCGGTAAATCGTTCATCCCTCTCCTCGTCGGAATCGGATGCGGTGTTCCCGGAATCATGTCCACAAGGACTATCGAGAGCGAAAGAGACAGAAAGATCACAGCCATGACTGTTACTTTCATGCCGTGCGGTGCGAAGGTTCCTGTTATCGCAATGATTGCAGCCGCACTCTTCCACAACAACGGTCTTGTCGCACTGTTTGCATACGTTATGGGTATCGTAGCGGTACTCATTTCAGGAATTATCCTTAAAAAATTCAAGAAACTTTCAGGAAAGCCCGTTCCCTTCATCATGGAACTCCCGCCCTACCACGTCCCCAGCTGGATTAACGTCCTCAAGGGAACACTCGACAGAGGCTGGGCATTCGTGAAGAAGGCAGGTACACTGATTCTCTTCTCGTCAATCATCATCTGGGTACTCTCGAGTTACGATCTCAGCTTCCACTACCTTGAAAGCAGCGCAACCTCGGGTTCGATTCTCGAATCCTTCGGACGTGCCGTCTGTGTCATATTCCAGCCCCTCGGATGGGGTGACAACTGGCAGTTCACCGTCGGTTCGATTACGGGACTTATGGCAAAAGAGAACCTCATCAGCACACTTGCGGTTCTGCTCTCCGAGGGAGATGAAGAGGAAGGACTCTACGCAATCCTTCAGCTTATCACAACTCCCGCAGCGGGTCTGTCTTTCATGATGTTCAACCTCCTCTGCGCTCCCTGCTTCGCAGCAATGGGTGCAATGCACAGAGAACTCGGAACATGGAAAGCAACCGGTGCAGCAGTCGCATACCAGTGTATCTTCGCTTATGCAGTGGCATCAATCGTATATGTTATTGCAGCGGCCTGCATGAACGAGACAACGGGAGTCTCAAGTTGGATTGTAGCGTTGCTCGCAATTGCGGCAATCGGTGCGCTCGTATTGCTTAAAGATCCCTACAAGGAGGAAACCGCATGAGTATAGGGGACATCATCGTTGTAGTCGGGATTTCCATCGCCGTCATAGCGGCGATGTATGTCCTGATACGCGGTAAGAAGAAAGGAAGCTCGTGCTGCAACTGCTCAGGCGGTTGTACAGGATGCACGGGTCAGTCTCTTCTGAAACTCGTCAACGAATCTGAAGATAAGAAAGATTGAAGCAACAGAAAACGCCTTAAAAGGACCGGATACCCCCAACGTCGGGTATCCGGTCCGACCCTTCTTTTATTTTACACGTAGCAACACTAATAACTGCACAGACAATCGGGGAATACGATGTCCACCATAATGCAGGATGCCGGAAACGGTGTCGTGACCGAGCAATTCAAAGCCATAGCCAAGAAGGAAAATGTTACAGAGAGATTCCTCATGGACGGAATCGCATCGGGACGTATTGTCGCTCCGTGCAATCCCAGACACAATCCGGTTCCTGCGGCGATAGGCGAAGGAATGTCGGTTAAGGTAAATGTTAACCTCGGTACGTCGAGGGATATGGTCTGCATTGATGACGAACTGAAAAAATTGGATATTGCGTTGGAATACGGTGCGGATGCTGTCATGGATTTAAGCACCGGAGGGGACATCGATGCAATCCGTGAAACCATTCTGAAGAAATGCCCTGTGATGACAGGTTCCGTTCCTATCTATCAGATCGGACTGACGGCGGCGAGAAAGAACGCCGTTGTCGAGATGACTGAAGACGATATGTTCAACGGTATCGAAAAACACGCAAAAGACGGAATGGACTTCATGACCGTTCACTGCGGAATAACCAAAGAGAACGTCGATTGGCTGAAGAAATCCGGAAGAAAGATGGATGTTGTTTCACGCGGAGGTTCTTTCCTTACCGCATGGATTCTCCACAACGGAGAAGAGAATCCTCTGTACAAAAACTTCGATTATCTTCTCGAGATTGCGAAGAAGTACGAAGTCACACTTTCACTCGGAGATGGGTTCAGACCCGGATGTATCGACGATGCATCCGATGCAGCTCAGATCTCAGAATTAAGAACGCTGGGTCATCTTGTGAAGAGATCCCGTGAAGCAGGAGTTCAGGCAATGGTGGAAGGTCCGGGACACATGCCTATGGATCAGATCGAAGGTAATATGATGCTTGAGAAACACCTCTGCTACGGCGCACCGTTCTACGTACTCGGTCCGTTGGTAACGGATATCGCACCGGGTTACGATCACATCGTGGGAGCAATCGGCGGAGCGGTAGCGGCAAAAGCGGGAGCGGATTTCTTATGTTATCTTACGCCTGCGGAGCACCTGTCGTTACCCAATGTCGACGATGTCAAGGAAGGACTCATCGCATCGAAGATTGCCGCACACGTCGGCGATATGATGCGCGGAAAGGGACACGAAGCAGACACAAGAATGGCAGTCGCAAGGAAAAACCTCGACTGGGACACAATGTTCGACGTATGCCTCGATCCCGTGAAAGCCAAAGCGTACAGAGAGCGCGGCTGCACCAAGAAAGAGGACGGCTGCTCCATGTGCGGAGATGTCTGCGCAATCAAGATTGTGAATCAGTACCTGAAGTGAATCATTCCTTCACATCGGGTTCGATATCAATCGTATCGGGCAGTCCGAAGATGATATCGGAGATACTCTCTGCGGATTTGAGAACATTCATTGATTTCTCGTAAGGTCTTGCGAATATTCCGGAGATGTTGCTTTCTCCGTATACCTCACGGGGAATGAATGCCAAATCCGGTTCGATTTTACAGAATGTGGCATCTCTGGCACCTAAGCGTCCGCTTGCATCGACTTTGATCCATTTGCCGTCGAGATATACTGCGTTGTAGCAGTGCAGATAGTATCCTTCGCTGTCGTCATCGACAACGGTAAGGCGCTGATAGCAGAATCCCGCAGGAATTCCCAATGCACGGACCATTGCGGCGAAAACCATAGCTTTGGAATCGTCCGTTCCGACCATTGCCCTTACGGTAGTGGATGCGGTCCACGGAAGTGCGACGGAATCGATGTTCATTGCATTGGTTATGCCGTCACGTACAAACTCAAACACCGCTTTGACTTTGTCTTCATCGGTTTTACATCCGATGATGGTCTGCGATGTTTCTCTCGTAATGAGCATATCTTTCCAATCAACGTACTCCGTTTCTTCCAGAAATCTGTCCGTCGGCTCTGCCATATCCGCCGTAATGGAAACACACATATTCAAACTGTCGCAATGAAAAAATACGGCAAAAATGAAAGAAAATATGCCGTACTTACGGAAAAATGATTTTTTTTAAATATATTATTCGATGTATATAGAATTACGTTTAAATACTGATGTGTGAAATCACTTTTTATGTCACTTTTCAAGGACAGTAAAATGATGGGCCTCGCAGTAATCATCATTGCGTTGGTCTTCTTGGTTACAGCCGTAATCAGTATTGTCACAACACTGACCGGCGACGCAGAGGGAGATGCCAAACTGGCAGGTATCCTCACAGGAATCGGAAGCATTATCGTTGCATTGATCTACTTCGCATTCGGATCGAAAGTACGTAAGGGCGAAATCAGCGGCAACATGAACCTCCTCGCAAAGTTCGTTCAGGTCGTTGCAGTCGTTACATTCGTTCAGGCAGTCTTCAGCATCCCCGCATGGGCAGATGTTATCGTCGGAATCATCATCGGTCTCATCATCTACTGGTGCTACACCAAGATTGCAGACGGACAGGCAACAACAGCAGACAAGATCATCTGGATCGTTCTCCTGGTTCTGTTCATCCTCGCACTCATCGCATCGATCGTTTCGATTGTTACATTCACAATCCCCGCAATCCTTGCAGGTGTCTGCGGAATTATCCTCTACGGATTCATGCTCGTTCTTCTCTTCGACTCCGAAGTCAAGAGCAACATGGGAATGTAAACGGATTGAAACATCTTTCAAAAAGAAAGGTGACAGCCCCTCCCTTCGGGGAGGGGGTGCCTACCTTATTGTGTATTATTTTCTGTTACTGGCTCTGATTCTTTTACGGCAATCTACGATTGCAGAGACAGCATAAGCTAACTTGATAAGAGTAACAAAATTGGAGCCGCTGACGAGATTTGAACTCGCGACACTTCTGATTACGAATCAGACGCTGTACCGGGCTTAGCCACAGCGGCTTCTGATGGCTACAATGATGTCAGGCATTTAAAGATAATGCTTAAAACATCGATCTGAAAACGACTGCATCTTTTTCCTGAAGAGGGGACTCGCAGATGAACGTACATTCCTGCTTCGTATCCCTGAGGACATTTGCCAGAAGCTGTAAATCGGGATCTTTCGCTTCCAAAGGAAGATGGGAAATCTCTCCCTTGTCGCCGTACTTTATGCAGCTGATGTGGAAGTGCGCAATATCTCCGGAAAGCGAGAAGAATTCGTCTGTGAGGGACTTCATATCGTCTTCGGTCTTCAGCCATCCCATGTCACGTGCGTGTACGTGTGCGACATCCAAAACAGGATGCGTTCCGTCGACGGAATCCATCACCTGGGATATTTCCTTCAGTGTACCCCACTGACCTTTCTTTCCCATGGTTTCGACGCCTAAGACTACGTCTTTTATGCCCTCATCATCCATGATATCTTTACATCTCGACAGTCCTTCGATAACAGACTGCGTAGCGGTATCCGGTGTTTTACCGTAGGATGCTGCATGAATGACAATAAGATACGCTCCGAGATTGTGTGCTGCGCGTACGGTATCCATAACCCATGCGACACTCTTATCCCTGGTCTCCTGGCTCTCCGAGTTGAATGAAATGTAATACGGGGCGTGACAGCTCAGCCTGATGTCTCTTTCCTTAGCCATACGGCCGACATCCTGTGCTTTTTCAGCGGATATCCTTGCGCCTCTTACGAACTCTACTTCCAATGCGTCAAGACCGAGGGATTTGGTTGTGTCCAACCCGTCCTTCGGTGTCTTTGAACCCTGGGGGTATCCTGCGGGACCGAATCTCAGCATATGCGTTCCGCATATGCACGAAGATATTTGATGTTCGTCATCGGTATACGGAATATGAGAATCAGGATGGACATCTCCGTTGATCCCACCCTAGGGTGCGGACAGGCCCACAGATGGATTAAGAAGAATAATTCGTGGGAAGGAGTGTTGGGTGACGATATCGTTACAATAACTCAGACGGAAGACGGATTCGAGTGTACCGGATGTAATGATAAGAAAAAGATTCTCGATTACTTCCGTGCCGATGACGATCTTAATGAGATCTACAGAGAATGTTCCGAAGCCGATTCTTAAGTTTCTTCTCTTGCTGAGAGATGTCCCGGTCTGAGATTACTGAGACAGGATCCGTGGGAGTGTATTGCCACGTATCTTCTCGCTACGAATGCAAACGTCAAACGTATCGGCGTAATGGTCGAGAACGTCTGTAAATCGTTCGGAAGAGATCTCGGAGGAAGATATTCATTCCCGAGACCCGAGGAAATCACCGAAATCGAAGAACGTATCGGTGAATGCAGATTGGGTTACAGAGCGGACAGATTTACCGAGCTGGCACACCTCGTTACCGACGGCAAACTGAAACCGTATGAGATAAGGAAAATGAGTTATGAAGAGTGCATTGAAACTTTACTCACAGTCAACGGCATAGGTCCGAAAGTAGCCGACTGTATCGCATTGTTCTCAATGGACCATCTCAATGCATTCCCCATAGACGCACGTATAGAGAGAGTCCTGAAGGAGAAATACAACCAGACAGGAAGCTACAGAAAGCTCTCCGAATTCGCAAGAAACAGATTCGGAAGATACGCAGGATATGCGCAGGAACTTCTCTATCACAGCGATTTCATTGCTTGAATACGATGTTGTTGTCGCAGGCGCACGCCGGAGGTTTGCAGCCGGTCTGTACTTCGTAGATCTTTGCGAGAAGACCTGTGCTCTTGACGACGGTACAGATTCTGCACATTTCGGTGCTGAATTCTGAAGTATTTTCTGCAATACGGTCTGCGGCCGCTTTGATTTCATCTAAGAAGATTTCATACTGAGGAGAGTCTTCGATTAACTGATTCTCTCCTCTCTTCTTCTTGAGATATTGGGATATTGCGGCATCGGTGACACCGAATTTCTTCGCTACCTGTGCCTGGGTCATCCCGTGGGTTTTCACCAGTTCTCTGGCAACTTCCCTTCTGATGGTAGGCAGCACATACCAGACCACAAGTTCGCACGGTATCTTCATAATCAGTGCGCAACAATCACACAGATATAAAATTAAGGGCGTTAAGACACCGAATTAACGGTAAATTCCATTTATGATTCGGAATTGAAAATCGGGTAAATCGTGATTAATCATCATTTACCGTCGGGTAAATCGTGATTTTTCACTGTTTACCGTCGGGTAAATCGTGATTATTATGCCCAAAACAAAAGAGCCAGCAACTCATTTAGAGATCATCAGTTTACGGAAGAACCTCTCTTCCTTCCGTATACGATGTAACCTGTGTGTCCCAACATCTCGTAGGAGGGTCTTACGCCGCCTTTGTGGACTTCCATTCCGCGCTGGAGGATTTCTATTGCGAATACGTCGCAGTAGTCTCTTTCACGTAATGCGTTGACTATGAGTTCCAGCTGATTGGCGTTGGGGATGTATGCGCAGATTCTTCCTCCGGGCCTGAGACACGGTGAAAGATTGTCCAAAGCGTTCTCGGGATCGGGCATATCCATGATCAGTGCGTCTGCGGTGATGTTTACTTTTACTTCACGGGCATCGCCAATCTGATAGGACCAATACGAATCGAGACCGGTACGTTTCAGATTCTTGAGGGCGCGTTCGGCGTTCTCTTCTTTGAATTCGACTGTGTGTACTTTTCCGTTAGGTGCGACGGCTCTGGTGAGTGCGGTTGTGAGACCTCCGGAACCGGCTCCGATTTCGAGTACGGTCGAGCCGGATCTTACGTCACAGTGGAAGAGAATGGATGCTGCGTCTTTGGGAGTGATGATCTGAGCTCCGCGTTCGAGGGAACCCATGAGTTCGAAGGTTCCGGGTCTGAATGCGGTGAATTTCTTTCCGGCTATTTCGAATACGGAACCGTCGTCCATGTCTCTGAATCTGTTACCGTCGACGGTGCCGAGAGAGGATATCTTCAGCATTGTGTATGCGACTTTCAGCCAGTGTTTCCTGTTCTCCTGATCGACAAGATAGATGTATTCGTTCTCCCGGAAAGGCATGATATCCTCAACATCGGACTTCGATAAAATAGTGACGGAT
>CAZDCU010000018.1:0-27315 GCA_964504055.1 uncultured Methanomassiliicoccales archaeon | reverse complement strand
AGAGGGCTGCAACCCGCCTGCCAGGGAGAATTAATCGTTTTCAGAATGTTGCGATTCCTTTCGGAATTGCTGCGGAACACATATCCTGTGAATCGGTAAGGCCGCCGCGGAGCATTTTCATCGTAATGTCCTGCTGTCTGTTCATGTAACTGATGATGGTCTGATTCACAGCTGAGAAGACTTCATTCATAGTGAGGTCTCCCATGGTCTCCAATGTCCTGTCGTTTTCAATGACAACGGAAGAGCCACACACGTCTTTTATGCGTGCGATGCCTTTCTTTGCATTTACAGTACGTCCGGATTCGAATCCGAACGGAGATATCAGAACAGGATAGACTGTAAGTCCCATTTTGCAGGCGATATCGGTAACAACGGGTGTAACCTCTGTACCTGTAACACCGCCCATTCCCGCCACAACATATACAACGTCATACGAAGAAAGCATGTTTCTTATCAGCTCAAGATCCATGTTATCGGTATCTTTGCTGACGAGCATCTTCACGTTCGCATCCGATCTGTCATACGTGTTACGGTCGGAAGTAATGATAACGGAATCCATAACAGAACGGTCGAGACGTGTGTCTCCGACAACATTGCAACCTGCTCCGCCTATTCCTATTGCGGCTGTGCGTAATACGGTTCCTTTCATATCCGTCATCTCTTTTTGATTGTTTTGAAGGCCGGCGAAGGCAACGGTCCCTTTCGGTCCCGAAGTCCCATCCCCCTTCCGGCCTCTCAAAGGCGTTTACATCAAGAAGGCAGTCTGCCCTTACGGACCTACCGTCCCATCCTCCTTTTGATGTCACATTGGTTTTATCTTGTCAGTGATGAGGCTGCAGCGAACTTGCTCTGTGCGAGCTCAGTTACTACTTCTCTGCTGACGATCTTCTCGCGTACCATCGATCTGATTGCATCCGATCTGTCAAGGTAGATCCCATCTTCTACCATCGAGTCGATTGTATCGATCTCGGCATTCGCAAGGCGTACTGCAACCTCGTTCCTGTGAGTCTGTGCTACGCCGGCATCCCTATCGACGTATGCACGGATGGCCGATCTTATGAACAGTGAGCGTCCTCCCAATTCGGGGTGATCCTGAAGAAATTCGTCCATTTCGCGGATTTCTTCGTTTCCCATCCTGAGAGAGATGATTTTTCCGTCTTCCATTCTCGGTCACCTGCTAGCTTTGTATGAGTGCATATCCCTTCAAGCTACAGAATCAACATACAAGTACAGGTATATAAAACTGTATGACATTGTCATACGTAACGTATTACAGGAAACATACAGACACAAAGCACACATATGCTTCGGTGTCATGTCCCTGTCTTCTCTTATTATAGATAATATAGGCAACCTATATAATCGGATTGTTCATTCAGCCAATCGGAATCAGGTGTACAGATGATTTCCGATTACGGCGAGATGGAACTTAAATGGCAGAAGAGATGGGCGGATGCCGGTCTCAACTGTGCAAACAGAGATGAGAAGAAGCCCAAATTTATGGTGATTTTTGCATATCCCGGAGTTACGGGATATCTTCACGTCGGACATATGAGAGGATTCTCCTATGCCGATGCTATCGGAAGATACAAGCGTATGACAGGGTACAACGTATTATTCCCTGTGGGTACACACGCTACCGGTAACGGTTCCATCAGTCTTGCGAATAAAATCAAAAACCGCAACGAAGGAATGATCGACTACATGCTCAGGAACGGATGTCCCGAGTCTAAGTTCTCGGAACTCGAAGATCCGATGGCTGTTGTCAACTTCTTCAACGATGTTTATCAGAACGAATACTGGAAGAGATTCGGATTCCTTGCCGACTGGAGAAGATTTACCTGTACACTATACCCCGACTATTCCAAATTCATCAGATGGCAGTTTAAGAAGCTCAACGAAGCGGGACTGCTCATTCAGAAGCCGTATTACGCTCCGTCGTGCGTATCATGCGGACCCGTTGCAGTCGATGCATCGGAAACAGATATCTCCAAAGGCGGTAACGCCGAGACACAGGAATACGTTCTCCTGAAATTCAGACACGGAGACGAATATCTTGTTGCGGCAACCCTCAGACCCGAAACCATCTACGGACAGGTCTGTTTCTGGGTAAATCCCGATGTGGAGTACGTAAGAATAACATACAAAGGCGAAACATGGATTGTATCGCCTCAGGCATTCGAGAAACTGAAGTATCAGAAAGACGGCATCGAAAAGATCGGCACAATCCCCGGAAAAGATATGATCGGCTGGATGTGCACCGCACCCGCTCTTCACAAAGAAATTCCCGTTTTCCCTGCAACATTCTGCGATCCCAACGTAGGTACCGGACTTGTTACGTCATGTCCTTCAGATGCACCCGATGACTGGATTTCACTTGAAGCGGTGAAGAAAGATCCTGCGATGAAAGAGAAATACGGACTTTCGCAGGAACTTATCGATTCCGTTGTTCCCGTTTCTATCATTGAGATCGAAGGCTACGGCGAATTCCCCGCACAGACAATCATCAACAAACTCGGAATCACCGCACCCGGAGATCCCAAACTTGTCGAAGCGAAGAAACAGGTCTACAAAGACGGTTACCACATGGGTAAGATGAAACCGATCTGCGGTGAAATCGCAGGTATGCCTGTCGAGAGAGCCAAGGATAAGATGAAAGAAATCATGATTGCCGCGAACGAAGCAGACGTGTTCTTCGATCTTACCGAGGAAGTCATATGCAGGTGCGGACAGAAGGTCTACATCAAACGTATCGACGATCAGTGGTTCATCAACTACGCAGACGAGAAACTTACCGAGAAAACACACGAACACTGCAAGGGAATGCACATCGAGCCCACGGAGTACTACAACAATGTCCACGGTGTCCTCGACTGGTTCAGAGAGAGGGCCTGCGTACGTCTCGGTAACTGGCTCGGAACAAGATTCCCCTTCGATGAGAAATGGATTATCGAAGCAATTTCAGATTCGACACTCTATCCTATCTACTATCTCGTTTCGATGTACGCAAACCGCGGAGAAATCAAACCCGATCAGATGACGGATGCGTTCTTCGATTACGTATATCTCAAGAAAGGAGATATCAATGAGGTATCATCCTCAACAGGAATATCAGTTGAACTTCTCGACCGCATAAGGAAGGATGTGGAATACTGGTATCCGCTCGATCTCAACCTCGGCGGTAAAGAGCACATGACCGTACACTTCCCCGCATTCCTGTTCAACCATGTCGCAATTCTCCCCGAGGAAATGTGTCCCAGGGGAATTATGGTCAACTGGTATGTTACCGGTAAAAAATCTCCCGCAAATGTTTCCGGAAAGATTTCCAAATCCAAGGGAGGAGCACAGCCTATTCCCGGAGCCGTCGGTAAATTCGGTATCGACGGAATGAGGCTGTTCTACGCTCACTCCGCATCGCCGTTCATCGATGTCGAGTGGGATGAGGATAACGTCTACACATACAGGCAGAGAGTCGATAAGATTGTCAAATTCATCGACGACCTTCTCGCAATGGATGGTAACGTACACGGAACCATCGACGATTGGCTTCTTTCAAGATTCCACACTCACATCGCACAGATCAGGGAAGCAATGGATTCGTATGACATCAGGCAGATGGCATCCGTTGTCTACTTTGAGATGTTCAACGACTTCAAGTGGTACATCAGAAGAGGCGGAAACGATAAAGCCACAATAAAAGAGGCTGCAAAGATTTGGATTACGACAATGATGCCCGTGACACCCCACATCGCCGAAGAACTCTGGGAAGAGTTCGGATTCGAGGGAATGGTTGCGGAGGCGCAGCTCGCAGATGCAGACGTAGACATCCGTTCGCCTGTTGCGGAGTACGGAGAAGATCTCATCAGAGATGTCATGTCCGATATCACCGAGATCATCAAGGTCACCGGAATGCAGCCTAAGAACATCATCGTGTACACTGCGGCTGCATGGAAACGTCAGATACTTTCCAAGGCTGTGGAACTTCACAGAGAAGGAAAACTCGACATACCCACACTGACAAAAGCCTGCATGGCGGACGAGAACCTCAGGAAGATGGGTAAGGCTGTTTCCGACCTTGCGAGGAAGACCGCACAGGATTACATGAGACTGCCTCTCGAGAAGATCGAAGCTGTTTCGGGACTCGATGAGACAGCGCATCTTTCCGCAGCCGCGGGATTCATGAGCGAGGAGCTGGGATATGAGGTAAAAGTCATATCTGCGGACGCCGAGGATATCTACGATCCTCAGAAGAAATCCAAGGTAGCGACACCCGGTAAACCCGGTATCTATCTTGAGTGAACCGTGAATGTCCCGCGATGCGGGACATTCACTCCCATTTTCTGTAAAGATGATGTTCCAGACCTACCTGGTCCATGCATCTTCCGACGATGAAATCGATGATATCGTCCAACGATTCCGGTTTGGAATAGAATCCCGGATTCGCATCAAAAATACAGGCTCCCGCCAGTGACAGTTCGTATTCATTTCTGAGGAAAATCGTACTTTTCGGAGTCTCTCTGGGTATTAAGATAAGTTTCCTCGATTCCTTAAGAGCCACAGCGGCCGCTCTTGTAATCAATGTGTCTGCAATACCTGCATGAATCTTCGCCAAAGTAGAACCGCTGCAGGGTGCGACAAACATAGCATCGAAAGGATAACTTCCCGATGAAATCGATGCAAAGAGATCGTCATCCGAAAACACAGTGTCAGCCATTGCTTCCACTTCTTCTACTGTGTACTTCGTTTCATGTGCGATAATCTTCCTGCCCATCTCCGAGATGACCAGAATTTTCTCTCCCGGAAGGTTCTGCAGAAGGCGTATGCCGTACATCGAGCCGGATGCGCCCGTTATCGCAATGACGAATCTCATGTTCAGACTGTACGGACAGGCAGTTAATTAAAGTATCAGACGTTTTTCCGCTGTACAGTCTGCAATCGAAGGCATCTCTTCACGAAACAAAGATATGCCATACCACCCAGAATCCCCTTCGGTTCTGCCAATAGTTATATAGTAGACTAATATAACAACCTCTATCGCAGCATAGGCTATAGCCTGTATGCGGTGAAGAACAAAAAAAGAGGTAACAAAATGGTAACCGTCTATGACGTGCCTGCCGAGAAACTCATTCTCAAGGTCGCAGAGAAGCTCAAGCAGAACTCTGCAATCGTGCCCCCTGAGTGGGCTGAGTTTGTGAAGACCGGTGTGCACACAGAGAGGGCCCCCTCGCAGGAGGACTGGTGGTTCACCAGGTCCGCCTCCATTATGAGGAAGCTCTATGTCAAAGGTCCCATGGGATCTTCGAAACTTGCAGCCGAGTACGGTGGATACCGCGACAAGGGTACAATGCCCAACAGAGCGGTCAAGGGAAGCCGTAACATCGCCAGAAAATGTATGATTCAGCTCGAGCAGGCTGGCTATCTCGTCTCGAAAGACAAGAAAGGCCGTGCTATCAGCCCCAGCGGAATGTCTCTTCTTGACAACGCCGCCAAAGAGGTTTATGACGAGATGAACGCCTGAGGAGGTATCGGCATGGATGATCCTGAATTGGAAGCATTGAGACAGAGAAAACTTGCGGAGATGCAGGCAAACCAGCAACAGGCTGCGGCACAGCAGCAGGCGGCGGAGAACCAGCGCAGACAGATGGAACTTCAGAAACAGATGATTCTGAGGCAGATTCTTACTCCTGAAGCAAGAGACAGACTCGCCAACGTGAGGGTTGCAAACCAGCAGATGGCGGACATGGTCGAAATGCAGCTGATACAGCTTGCCCAGTCGGGCAGACTCCAGGGAGTCATTACGGACGCCATGCTGAGAGACATCCTTAGAAAGGTCGCCCCGCAACACAGGGAGATCAAAATCGAGAGGAGATAATCATGTCATCAACAAAACCGCCAGCCATGAAAGCCAGGCTCAACAAACTGGTTAACCAGAACCGCCGTGTTCCCGCCTGGGTTATGATCAAGACGAACAGGCAGTTCCTTCGCCACCCTAAGAGAAGGTCCTGGCGCATGAGCAAAATCAAGGAGTGAGGGATAGAATGAGTGACGAAGTAGAGAGAATCATTACGATTCCCATGAGAGCCACCAAGATGGCCCCCCGTACCAAGAGAGCGGCACGCGCAATCAAGGAAATCAGGGACAACATCGCAAGGCACATGAAAGCCGATGCAGACAAGATCTGGATCGACAAAGCACTCAACGAGAAGATCTGGGAGAGAGGAATCCAGAACCCTCCCAAGAAAGTGACTGTCAAAGCAGTCAAGTTCGAAGACGGTCTCGTCGAGGTTTCACTCGTCGTGCCCGCAGACAACAAAGCCGCAGAGTGATCGCAATGATGAGACGCTCGAACTACGACGGTAACCCCAACATAGGTGTATTCGCAGTAGCAAACGAGAGTCTCGCATTCGTAGCTCACGATGCCGTCGACAGTTTCGTCGACAGCATCGAGCGGACACTTGACGTCGAATGCATCAGAACGACCGTAGCAGACAGTTATGTTGTAGGCTCTCTCGTTGCGATGAACTCAAACGGCGCCATTGTGTCAGGGTTGGCCGGGGAGAGGGAATTGGATGTTATCCGTTCCAAGATCCCCGTTGCCACCCTCAATGACAAACTCAACGCAGCAGGTAACAACATCCTCGTCAATGACAAAGGAGCGATTGTCAACCCCGAAATCGATAACAAATCGATGAAGGAAATCGAGGATGCACTCGGCGTAGAGTGCGTAAGAGGAACCATCGCAGACATTGTGACAGTCGGTTCTTCATGCAGGGTCACAAACAAAGGTATCGCAGTCTGTGCGGACGCCACCGACGATGATATCGCATTAATCAAAGATGTCCTCAAGGTAGACAATATCGTGAAGACTACGCTCAACCACGGATGCAAATTCATCGCACCCGGTGTTCTCGCCAACTCCAAGGGAGCATTGGTAGGGGACCTCACAACACCTATCGAGATGGGTAAGTTGGAGGATGCCCTCGACCTCTACGACTGATTATAAGTCGAAGACCCAGCATTCCTTTTCTTTGGGAATTTCGGTAATGTCAACGGTCTTTCCGACGTTCAGTGTCTTTCTTCCTTTGACTGCGTTAAGGAAAGGTTCTACGCCGGAGATTTCATCGATTGTCAATCCTTTCACATAATAATGCATCGGAATGACAACGGACGGATTGACGGCATCGACAAATTTTAGAGTTTCTTCAAGACCCATTGTGTAGAATCCTCCGACGGGAACCATCAGAATATCTACGTTCTTTATTGCATTCATAATATCATCAGACGGAATACAGCCCAAATCTCCGCAGTGACAAACCGATATCCCGTCGATATCGAAGAGGTACATTGTGTTCTTTCCTCTCTTTGCACCTTTGACTTCGTCGTGGTATGTGGGAAGGCCTGTGAATTTTATTCCGTGCGATGAAAATTCACCGTTACGGAATTTGTAATCTTCATGATTTCCAGAAATTACATCTGAAGCGTTGTGATCGTAGTGGTCGTGGGACATAAGAACAATATCCGCCGACACATCCGGCGTCTTAAGTCCCATTGTCTTTCCGTCATGGGGATCCGTAACAATCGAAACATTATCGTTCTTCACCGAGAAACATGAATGGCCGTACCACGTAATCTGCATGAATCCGATATTCGCGTTGAAGATATATCAAACTATGATTCTGGCAAAACGATAATTTATATATCGTCGCAAAAGGAATATGGGTATGTGACGAAGACTCTGATCCTTGTCGTCGACAGGGATGATGATTTTGGTGTTAAGGGAGGTGTCGAAACTCCCGTCATCGGTATCGAGAATGCCAAAGAGGCTGCTATGCGTTTAGGCGTAGTAGATCCTGAGGATTCCGATGTAAACGCACTCTTCGCCGCGATAAACATTTACAACGATCTGATTACCGATAATACGGATGTTGAGATTGCTCTCATCTGCGGTGATAAGAAGGTAGGTCACAGATCCGATTCCATTCTTATTTCGGAATTGGAGAACGTTATAGATACCGTAAAACCAGATCGTGCGATTCTTGTCGGAGACGGAGCTGAAGACGAATACGTTTACCCGATTATTTCGTCACGTGTTCCCGTCGATTCCGTCAGAAGAGTTTATGTGAAACAGTCCCCCGGAATCGAAGGTTTCGTCTACATTCTGACAAAAACACTGAAAGATCCTGAAAAGAAGAAGAGATTTCTGGCACCTATCGGTACGTTACTGTGTATCATAGCCATGATTTACATCCTGGCGAATTTCTTCGCATACCTGGCCACGAATTCACTCTCGTACATCTATTCGATGACGGCACCGACTGTTATTTTCCTGATCGGAGGGTTGATTCTCGTGTATGCTTACGATGCCGTCGAGGTGACGTACGGATACATCGACAAGATAAGATCCGGTCTTAAATCTCCGAGTATTACGCTTACTTTCAAGATTCTGTCGATCTTGCTGCTCATTATAGCGGTAGTCATCGCAACGTTCTCGGTAAAGGACATCATGAACAACGGGTTCTTCTTCGTTTCAATGATATTCGTCTCGAACTTCCTGTGGCCGTTCATGTTCTGCATTCTGTTCAATTACATGGGAACGGTGATTGACGATTACGTCGAAACAAAGAATCTGTCATTCGGTCTCGTAGCATCCTCCGTGATGATTCTCGGAGTGGGATTCATTGTTCAGTTTGTCATCGATTTCCTCAAGAACTACATGGGATTCGGTTCTGTGGAGAATGTGATAATGCTGTTCGAATTCGCAGCAGGTGTCGCTTCCATCATCGTTTCAAGTATGATTATGGCAGTCCAGAGGAGAAGATCCGCCGCCGAGGTACCTGTCAATGATGTTCAGTGAATGGTCTCCCGTTTACGAGGAGATACTCTCCGACATGGGATACAGTAAATCGGCGGATGAAACATCCGCAAGATTGCTGAAGACTCTTATGCCCAATGCCGATTTGATAACAGATGACGAGCTGTCTCCGCTGTTTTCCGGTACTGCATCCGTATTCGGCGCTGCGGCATGTCTTGAAGATGATATGAAAAAAGGAAACGTCAAAGGTACGACAATCTCTGCAGGTTCCGCTACAGAACGTGTAATGGCCATGGGGATTTTACCGGATATTGTTGTCACAGATCTTGACGGTGATGTAAAGAGCCAGATAGAGGCTTCCCGTATGGGTTCTGTGACATTGATACATGCTCACGGAGACAATACGGATGCATTGATGAAGTACTGCAAAGACTTCGAAGGAAAGGTTATTCTCACAACACAGTCAAAACCCGATAACCTTCTCCGTAATTACGGCGGATTCACCGACGGCGACCGTGCGGTATGTCTTGCGAGGCATTTCGGCTGTCATGAGATAAGACTGTACGGATTTGATTTCGAACATCCGTATCCCAAAGACGGTTCCGATCCTCTCATCAAAGCAAAGAAACTGCAGTGGGCAAAGAGAATAATCGGGGATTCCCCCGATATCGTCATATCACCATAACTATGATGATCAACGCCACCATTGCCAACACGACATAGGTTACTGCCATTCCGATTCTGTCAACGAGTGCTTCTCTCTTTTCCTCGTTCTTCATTCCCATCTTTTCGAAGAGGAAACTCAGACCGCCCATGAAGAGGAAACCTCCGTCGAACGGAACCGCAGGAAGAGCATTCGTTATACCCAACACTATGTTGAGCCAGAATACCCAGAACAGGATGTTTATGCCGAACCAGAAGAGATCGTCGGGTACACCTTCACTGTGGTACCACCAGTGTGTGGATTCGGGAACCGGTGAGTATCCGCTGAATGCGTTACCGACGAAGGACAGAAGTCCGCTGTATTTCTCGGTGATTGTTGTTTTGCCGTAGAAGGGATCCGTACCTGTACTGACCATTGCATTCGGTGTTGTGAATCCGAAACCGGATGTGTTTACGGTTATTCCGAGGTATCCGATCCCGTTCTTATCTCCGAGAGTGACCGTACCCTCTACGAGTTTACCTAAGGTCGAATCGCTGTATTCGTACCATTTTACAAGTACAGTCTCGCCGGGCCTGGTTGTGTTCATGAATTCCGTAAATGAATAATTGGAACCGATAATCTTCTCTTCCGTTACGGCTTTGGTTTCACTGTCTATCTTGGCGATACTGTATAACATCGTACCGCCCGCCATATGTCCGTGATCCGCAGGAGAACCTGCCACTACTTTGTAGACATACGTACCTAAAACAACAGTCTTTTCGGTTATTTCGCCTTTATAGTTGTATTTCACGCTGTATTCCTTACACTCGGTAATACTGTTCATAAAGTCACTGAGTGAATTGACATCGTTTCCGTCAACAGACAGAATAATCGCCGTACTGGGTATTCCGGAATCGTATCCCGGAGACGAGCTCACGGTACCGTAAACCGCAGGACTGTCGCCGTAATCGCTTGTCAGTCCGCAGGCCATACCTCCGAACATCAGTCCGAATGCAAGTAATGCAACGAAGAAGTTAGTAGTGATACCTGCGGCGTAAAGATCCATTCTGGCTCTTCTGCTGCATTTGACGACCTGTTCCTCATTGGGCTTTACAAACGCTCCGAGGGGCACGACACAGTGAATTACACCCGTGCTTTCGACTTCCATGTCATTGGCTTTGGTCTGAATTCCGTGTGCCGTTTCGTGGACAACCATCGCAATAATCAATCCGACCCATCCGTAGAACAGGGGCAGGGCGGGGTTGATACCCGGAATGGCAAGAACATATGTCACTCCGAGACCTGCGGTACTTCCCATCTTGGGAATAATCATCATGTCGAGAATGAGAATCGAAACCATTCCGATCATCAGAATCGCGGTAACAATCCATGAAACAACACCGCAGACTCTCCAAAAACGTTTGTACTTGCCGAGACGGGTCATCAGTTTGATTCCCCATTTCGTGTTCAGCATAATCAGGACACTAGATGTGACCAATCCGTGCTCTTTACACCATTTACTCTTCTTGACGATGAAATACGTCGGGATGTAAATTATGAGCAGGATTATCAATGCTAGCAGCTGAGTATCCATAAATAACAGTACTATGAAACAGGCAGTAGTATTTTTATTCTACCCAGACGGAAATGTTTCCGATAGTGTTTTTGTAGTATGAATGCATGGGCGTGAGTATGGAACTAGATGGCATTGTAAAGGCGATAAGAGAGTTCCCCGGCATCACTAGGAAGAAAACTATTCAGGATGTTGTGAGATTCCTTCCAACAGATACGTTTGCGAACGTATACGCTTCCGAAGGTGAGGATGCCGCTGCCATCGAGTTCGGTGACAGCTATCTGTTATTTGCGGCAGACGGAATTATGGAGTCTTTGCTCAAAACAAATCCGTATTACGCAGGATATTTCGCCGTACTTGTCAACGTCAACGATATCGCAGCCATGGGCGGTAAGGCTCTGGCTATGGTCGATGTTATTTCCGTTAAAGACGATAAGATCTGTTCGCAGATGCTCAAAGGAATGGAGCGTGCTGTCAAGAAGTTCAATGTCCCCATTGTGGGAGGACACACACATCCCGACTGTATGTATCATGCAATCGACATTTCTATTATCGGTTCGGTTCCGAAAGATCAGGTAATTCTCAGCAGTACGGCTGTCGACGGTGACGATATCGTCTTTGTTATCGATACCGACGGATTCTATCCTCCGGATCTCGAATATGCGTGGGATACGACCACGAACAAAGACGATAAGATCGTTCAGGATCAGATGGATGCGATGTGTACCGTAGCATCCGAGAAACTGGCACATGCCGCGAAGGATATGAGCAATCCCGGAAGTGTCGGTACCATGGGAATGCTTCTCGAGACATCCTCAATGGGCGGATGTATTGACATTGACTTAATTCCCAAACCGGAAGGCGTCGATATGATTCAGTGGCTGCTGTCATATCAGGGATGCGGTTTCGCATTTTCATGTGCACCTGAAAATTCACAGCGCATCATCGATATTTTCTCGAAGGTAGGATGCGAAGGTGCCGTTGTAGGTAAAGTGGATTCTTCCCGTATTCTCAGGATTAAATCCGGAGATGAAGAGAAAGTTCTCTTTGACTTCAACAAAGACATCATAACAGGGTGCAGACCCAAAGAATGAATCGGGTGCCAGGCCACAGAGGTGGACGTCACTTCCACCGCAAGTTTAACACATCGCTTCTCGACTCCGCGACCCTGCGAACTTCAGTAGTTCAGGGTAAGGCTGCTCCCGTCAGGACCTGACCCGGTTCCCCCGATTGGCATGACCTAGGCCGCCCTCCGGCGGCTTCGGAAATGGACACTGATCCCGCAAGACAGAATCTCATCGTCACTTAGTGGGCTTGAGGTTTCCACGGCGCCGCCCCCTGCTGTCACCTCCGCGTGTTGACGGTTTCGGTATACAAGGATACGCCAAGCATCCCGGTCAAGCCTAGCAGACACCCCTAGTGTAGCACGATATTAAAGAGTTTCCCGTTCTTTTTCCGTTTTTATGTCTTATGTCGCAGTTTAAGTAAAACACTCTGTTTGATGCAATTCTGTATTATCTGACGGTATGTTCACGGATTTAAAGAAATCAATGCCGTTTCCTTTGACTGTCTGGGTTGGATATGTAATTGTATTTTTTCTCTTTCTGAGTGCGGTATTTATATATCACGTCGATAATGGGGTTGATGCCGTGATAGATGTTAGCACGGCACAAAGGAGAGAATAAAGTGTTCGGAATCACTGACCCTATGATTTGGGCCGCGTATGCAGCATCGATACTGACTGTGGTATTCTGCTGTGCATACGGTTGGCTTAAGAGAGACGGCGGTGATGAATGATGGATGCTATGATTTTTCTAATCATGGCAGCGGCTTTCATCGCTGTAACTTTGATCTTGGGTCTTCTCGCTTATAGGCGTGTCAAGGGTTCCGATGAATTTCTGCTAGGTGACAGAAACACACATCCTGTCATTCTGGCTCTTTCTTACGGAGCAACATTTCTGAGTGCATCAGCCATCGTCGGATTCGGCGGACAGTCCGCTAAATACGGACTGTCGATGATTTGGCTGGTTTTTCTGAATCTGTTTCTGGGTCTTGCCGTTGCATTCATTGTGTTCGGTAAACCCACCAGGAAAATCGGTGCGAAACTGGGTGCATTTACATTCGCCGATTTTCTCGGTAAAAGATTCAAATCTCCTTCAATAAGAACATTCACCGCAATTATTGTCCTTATCGGAATGCCGATTTACTGTGCAGCCGTTCTTCTCGGAGGTGTAAACTTCCTCGATGTTATGTTAAACATCGACAGGAACACTGTGTTGCTCCTGTTTGCAATCGTTACCGGTGTTTACGTTGTATACGGCGGAATCATCGCCGTGATGTACAACGATGCACTGCAGGCCGGAATCATGTTCGTCGGTATGATCATTATCTTTGTGTTCGCCCTTGTTACATTCGGCGGAATCGACGGAGATCTGACTTCTGTATGGAACACCGCAATAGCATCATCGGACAAACTTCAGCAGCTTTCCGAACAGGGTCTGACCGGTTGGGGTGCAATGCCCGAATTCGGTTCGCAGGTTTGGCTTACTGTCGTGACAACATTCCTGATGGGTGTCGGTATCGGTGCACTGGCACAGCCTCAGTTGGTCATAAGATTCATGACCGCAAAGGACGACAAGGCAATGTCGAGATCGCTTATTATCGGAAGTATCTTCATGATTGTCATCGTCGGCAGCGCATACACAATCGGAGCATACTCTAACTTATTCTTCTTCGACAGATACGGGGAAATCGCAATCGATCACGTTCAGAATGTGGATATGATCATCCCCACATTCATTGTCGATCTGTTCAGTAACATAACATTCGGAGATGTTTTCGTTTCACTCTTCGTTCTTGCATTGCTCTGTGCATCGATCAGTACCATGAGTGCACTTCTTCATGTTATGGGTTCGTCGGGAGGATACGATCTTGCCACAGTCATTGCAAGGAAGAAAGGACTCATTGAGAAGGACAAAGATTACAGATCTCTCAGGCTCAACAGAGCTGTTACGGCTGTAATGCTTGTGGTTGTTGTGATTATTGCATACCTTATGCCTTCGAATATCATTGCAAAGGCAACATCTATCTTCATGGGTCTGATGGCTGCAACACTGCTTCCCGCATACGTCTACGCATTATACTCCAAAGGCGAGCCCAGAAAAGATGCCGCAATCATCAGTATTGCAGTCGGTGCGGTAGTTTGGGTTGTATGGGGATTCTTCGTTTCCACATCGATTGCAACGGTTATCGGTACTCCGATGATTGATATGGGTCTCTGGAACTACGTCGATCCTCTCGTGATTGCACTGCCTTTTTCGGCAGTTGCACTCTATGCTACACTGAAAATCAAACACAGTGCAGCGGAGTGAATCAAACATATTCATACGGCATCCGCCTTCATGACGGATGCCGCCGACATCCCAGATGCCGATTTTTTCTGTTATTGCCGCACATCCTTCTGGGTAAATTCATAAGCAAGAATCAGATACGGGTTGAACATGGAAGAGTTCGAATTCCTCGTGAACATGACCGTCATGCTGCTGAGTGCCGGCGTATGTTCTATCATCTTCAACAAACTGAAGATGCCGCCGATCATCGGTTATCTACTGGCAGGTATCCTGATCATCAACGTCTTCGAAGGTCCGATGGACATGAAGATGAATACCGAAATCATCGACAATCTGTCGCATCTAGGCTTAGTAATGCTGATGTTCGGTATCGGAATGGAACTCGATATTAACAAACTGAAGAATGACGGTAAATTCGCAATTACCGTCGCAGTTGTTCAGTTACCGCTGATGGTGATGATAGGTTATATGGGCGGTTCGCTCATCGGATTAACGCCCACCGCATCCATTGCACTCGGTGCGATTATTTCAGGCTCTTCCACAGCAGTCGTCGCCGAAGTTCTGAAGATGCAGAAGCGTATTTCCAAAGAAACAGCGGAAACACTGATTCTTGTTACAATCATGGAAGATATCGGACAGGTTATCATCCTCTCGATGGTGACACCGATCTTCGCCGGAAGTACCATGGGTATGTCCGAGATGATTGCACTGATTCTGAAGATTGTCGTCTTCATGTTACTCGTCATACTGATCGGTGTGAAGTTTATGCCCCGTATCCTCGATTGGATCGGAGACAACACTTCGCAGGAAGTTCTTCTGATTGCATCGGTCGGACTCTGTTTCGGATTGGCTTACCTTTCGCACTTAATCGGACTCTCTATGGCGGTAGGTGCATTCCTTATGGGTGTCACCCTCTCCAAATCCAAGTTTAAGATGAATCTGTTCGATAAAGTGGAACCGATGAAAGAACTGTTCATGTCTGTGTTCTTCATTTCCATCGGAATGGAAGTGAAGATATCCGAATTTATGGACAACATCGGTCTTGCCGTCGTCATTGTCTGTATATTCATGGTAGGTAAGTTCTTCACAGTCTTCCTCGGATACTTCGTCGGTAACAAGGGATACGTCGAATGTTTCGCATGTGCCGTTTCGCTTATGGCTATGGGAGAGTTTGCATTCATCATTGCGGGCGAAGCCCTCAGGATGAATGTCATCACAAGCGGATTCTATTCTGCAGTCATCGGAGCTTCGCTGATATCGATGATTGTGCTCCCGCTGATTTCGAGATACATGTTCAACGTCGTGGATGCGATAGAAGAGAAGAAACCGAAACTCATATGCCGTATAGGAAGTTGGTTCCTGAATACACGTGAACGTCTGAACAAACAGCTTGAGAACGCCGACATAGGAAACAGAATCCGCAGTAACATCTACACTGTGTACGGATCGATTATCCTGATTATTGTGATTGAAATCGTGTTCTCATCGTTCATGGATTTCATTCTCGAACAGATTAAGTCGTTCCTCGGATGCGATAACAATGTCGCTTTCCTGATACTCATACTGCTGAATCTGACGGCATTGATTTCGCCTACATTCTTCCTCGTCAGAAGTATCAAAGGAATCAACAAGATTCTGATTGATGCAAGCGAGAGGAACGGAAACGAAAGGGACAGAATTTACTACGGAATCCTTCAGTTCAGTACACTTGCGTTTGTGTTCCTTATCGATCTGATTATCATGCTGTTGGTTCCCGGACCGTTCGGATATGTCTATCTGATAAGTATACTGCCTGTAATTCTGGGATTGCTGCTGATTTACTTCCTGTACATCAGATACAAGTCGAGAAAAGGCGAAGACGTATTCGATGAGGGATTCGCGAAGAAGTGAGGTAAATCTCACTTTCTTACGAGGTGTCCGGCATGTCTCTGTTCAAGAGGATGAGCGATTACGAAAAGAATCTCAGGGAAAAATCCGAAAACGGCGATATCGATGCAACGATACAGCTGTTTTTGGATTATGCCCACGGCACCAACGGAATCAGAGTCAACGAACAGATTGCAATGAGATGGCTGAACATCGCTCTCAAAGCAGGCGACGCAAGAGCCATGGGTTACAAAGGCATCGTTCTCCGTAAGCAGAAAAAGTATGCCGACTCTATTGAAATGCTGAAGAAGGCATACGAAGGCGGATTCAAAGACGTTGCATTCACTCTTTACATGTATTACAGCGAACGCCCTACGTTGGACGAGGAAGAAGCCACCCGTTGGCTTACAGTGTCAGCATACGATACGCAGTCCCCGGGAGCTCAGCTCAAACTCGGAAACAGGTATCTTCTCGGAAAGGGTACCGAAAAAGATCTTGCCGAAGGCAAACAGTGGATAGACAAAGCATTCATCAATGCCAAGGCCGATGAAAACGACAAGGCGGAATGTTACGGTTCATACGGATACATCCATCAGGAGAAAGGAGAGACCCAGAAGGCCAAAGAATTTTATCACAAGGCTGTAGAAATGGGAAGATTCGAGTATTCTTTCCTTCTTGCTTCGCTGTATGAAAAAGAGGGAGATGCGGAGAAGGCACTGGAATATTACAAATACGGTGCCGACCGCAATGTCCCGGCATGCAGGGATGCACTTAAGAGACTGAAGAAGTCTCTTAAGTGAATCACTCGTACGACCTGTTGTCGATTACGTGTTTGGATTTACCTTCGAATCTCTGAAGGGTCTTCGGAAGTGCAAGTCTTACTTCGGCTTTGATGTTGAGGACTTCTTTGAGCCTCGAATCCAATTTCTTTGCCATCTTTGCAAGTTCCGTCGTATCGTCGGTAAGCGAACTCTCGTTGAGTTCAACTTCAACCAACATGTGGTCGGAGTAGTTCTTGTTGTCCAACGTAATCATGTAGAACGGACTGAGGAAAGGCATCTCACCGATAACAGCTTCAATCTGCGACGGGAACACATTGATTCCTTTCACGACAAGCATATCGTCGGATCTTCCGGTAATCCTGTCCAACCTGGGGTGTGTCCTGCCGCATTTGCATTTTTCCCATGTGATGGACGAGATATCTCCGATTCTGTATCTTATGAGCGGGAATGCTTCTTTCTGAAGCATTGTAACAACGACATTTCCTTTCTGTCCGTCGGGAACGGGGTTTCCGTCATCGTCTAAGATTTCAATCAGAGCCAAATCGGCCCAGATGTGAACTCCGCACTGTTCGGAACATTCAAGGAACATAGGTCCGTAGAATTCGGATGCACCGTAGCAGTTGTGAACACGGATTCCGGTCCTGTCCTGGAGTTTCTTCCTCATGGACTCGGACCAAGGTTCGCCGCCGGCGATAGCCATCCTGAGTTTTGTGTCTTTTCTGATGTCTATGCCTCTTTCGTCACATGTATCCGCGATGTGGAAGAGGTATGACGGTGTTCCCGCAATCACAGTAACAGGGAGATCGCACATAAGATCGATCTGACGGTTTGTGTTTCCCGTACTTATCGGAAGAACGGTCGCACCGAGCCTTGTAGCTGCATCATGCACTCCGATACCTCCCGTGAACAGTCCGTATCCGTGTGCGTTCTGAAGCATATCTTTCTTCGACATACCGAATGAAACCATTCCTCTGTCAAGAGATTCCGCCCAGTTCTCGAGATCTTTCGCGGTGTATCCGACAACCGTAGGTTTACCGGTTGTACCTGATGAAACATGAATTCTGACCAAATCCTCGTAAGGTCTGACAAAGAGCTTGTCGGGATAGTTGTCCCTGAGGTCGGTCTTTTTCATGAAGGGAAGTTTCCTGATATCATCCAATGTTTTGATGTCCTCGGGTTTTACGCCTGCGGCATCCATTTTTGCACGATAGAAAGCCGAGTCCCTGTATGTGTTCTTGATAAGATTCTGCAGGAGTTCAAGCTGCATCGCCTTAAGGTCTTCCACAGGCATGGTTTCGATTTTCTCGTTCCAGTATGTCATCGGGATCACTCGACCGTGCTAAATGATAACACGGATGAATGGCATAAAGCGGACTCCGATATATACTAATCGCTCAAAAATACGTACATACGGAGATATAATTAAAATCGGGAAGAAAAAAGAAGAGAGAACGGATGCGTATCGCCGCATCCGCTCTCTTTCTTCAGTTCTGAGAAGGTGTTTCGGAGTCGTCTTTCTTCGGAACGATGTTCTTTACAGACACAGCGCAGATAATCGCGATAACGGAAAGAACACATCCGACAATCATTGCCGTATCGGCACTGATGTTGATTGCGTCCGCAGTGACCGTTGAAACCGATGCGGATCCGAGACCCGACTGGAATATGGCGGAATAAAGCGTAACTCCGAGAGATGCAGCTACATAGTTCACTTCGAGAAGGAATGTTGCCGCATCTGTCTGATTTTCGGTATCGGCGTGATGAATCAATGCCGTAGCGAGACCCGTTCCCGCAAATGCCATGGAGCAACCCATAATCGCAAGTCCGATCAGCAAGAGTGCTGTATCTTCAGACGGGACGACGATGATGAAGATTACACAGAATACCAGACGTCCGACTCCTGCAAGAACCGAGGGAAGCTTACATCCGCGTGTATCGCACCATTTTCCGACAGGTACTGACAGAGCGATTGCAAACAGAGAAGCAACAGACAGCAGGTATCCCGATTCGGCTACCGTGAATTTTCCGTAAATCTGAAGGAAGTACGGAAGAACGTACTGTGTTCCCATTATCACCATACATGTCATGGTAAATGCAACAGACAGAAGCTGGAAATCACGGCGTTTCAGCATCTCCGGTGAAATCAATGCAAAATCCGGGTACTTCAGCATCCTGTATGCCATAACAGCAATGAAAACAACACCGACTATTCCGCATACAGCCACCGAAACCATCGGCATCGCGGATCCGACGAGATTCTGAAGACATACCATTCCCGCACCTATGCCGAAGACTGCAAGGATGCTGTTGAATAAGTCCGGATTGCGGGATTTATCATATCCCTCGTCCTTCGGAAGTACCTTGAATGTCAATGCAACCGCAATAATTCCGAACGGGATGTTAATCAGGAATATCCAACGCCAGTCAAGCATGGATGTGATTATGCCTCCGACAGACGGTCCGATAACAACCGAAACACCTGAAGCAACGGCAAGAACTCCCATTCCGAGTCCTTTCTTGTCTGCAGGCAGGTATTGGGAAATAAGCACGGGTACGGCAGCCGTCATAAGTGCCGCACCGATTCCCTGAACCAGTCTGAAAAACACCAAAGCAACAAAATCTCCGGATATTCCGCAGGCAACAGACGATATCGTGAATATCGCAATACCCCAGGCGAAAACTCTCTTCACCGTACCGTTTCTGGCGAATTTCGCCATAGGAAGCAGAAGAGCTGCAAGTGCGATTACATATGTCAGTGTGATCCATGACGAATCTCCCACGGAAACTCCCAATTCGCGGGAGATTGTGGGCAGTGCCACACTGACAATTGACGCATCCAATCCGTCGAGGATTGTGGACAGCGCAAGCAGTACGAGCAACAGACCCACTTGACTGTTCTTCGCATTCATGAGGTCATCTCTTTATTCCGTACAGGATGCCGTTACCTGTAGACGGAGGAATTCCCGCATCGAATCCCATTACAGTCATAACCGCTTCCGCACCGACCGCTCCGTACGGGAGGTTTATGTATGACTCAGGAACGATGAAAATCGGCCCTCCTCTTCTGACCTGGTTCATGCACAGTATCAGCTGGCGGAAACGCTGTGTAAGTGTAGACTTACCGCACACGGCGAAGACCGCTCCGTCGTAGATGTCCATTCCGTCGGATTCCTTCTGTTTTCCGTACTGCATTACTGTAATCTTGTTATCTTCGAAGATTGCGAATCTGCGTGAAAGAGGAAGAACCGCTGTCAGTCCGTCAATGTCTGTTTTCAGTTCGGTACCTTTGACACTGTCATTCGTTGCGAACAGCATATCGAAGTAACGGTCTTCCATCAGCCTGAGGAATTCATAATCTCTCTTCAGTTTGCCGTAGTCTTCGCTTATCAGTCTTATGAAGAACGGTGAAGTTTCCAAATCGACCGTACGCGGGTATGCGTGTATTCCTGTGTCTCCGAAGTACACGATTTCCCTGTATGAATCCAGGTGTCTTACGAGTTCGAAGAACGGTCCGAGATCCGCTTCCACATCCCTCGGGACAATGGAGAACTTGAACATCGTGGATTTACGGGGACGGTAAGGTGTCAGCATATAGTTTGCGAAGAACGAAGGTTCAAGCAATGACCTGAGTGTGACATCCGTCATGTGGGTACCGAACACCTCGTCCAAGTATTCGCGTGTGAGATTTCCGCCCATAACTCTTGCGTTGGTTTCGATGAGAACGGGACCTTTTTCGTCAACTTTGATTTCATTGTGACAGAATCCGTTCTTCATATCCACTGCATCGAGTACTTTGTAATCGTACTGCAGGATATCCTGCATTCCGGGTACAAGACGGTCTACGAGGATGCATGTATCGTAAACGAGCACACCGTCATTCTGAATGATTTTTTCGTATCTCCAGATATCCGTAATCTTGTGTTTGCCGTCGATACTGATGCTGTTGACGATGTATTCCGTTCCTCCGATGTACTCCTGTATCATAATCGGAGATTCCGAAGAACCCCATATGTTGTATGTGCTGCACATGAGCTTGTAGTGCTCAATACATGCTTCAGCGGAATCGCAGATCTTCAGACCTACGGTTCCTCCGCTTTCGGAGTATTTCATGACGGCTTTTGTCAGTCTGTTTTCTTTCCAGAATTTCCTGATGTCTTCTTCAGAAGTGACAACGGCGGATTCGATACGTCTGATGCCTGCTTTTCCCAATGCCTCGTACATTCCGGCTTTGGTACAGCGGAGATAGGTAGTGTCGGGATTGTTTCCTCTGAGTCCGAGGGCTTTGTTCAGCTTATCTGCGAGACGTACGCCTCCTTCGGAACCGGGGACAACACAGACGATGTCGTATCCTTTCAGCATGGAGAGAACATCATCTGTGGAACAATCCTTCGGCAGATTGATGTAATCCGCTCTGTCTCCGATACTTTTCATTACGTTTTCCACGTTGGCCTTCCAGCTTGCTGCATGTTCGGCATCAAGGTAATTGTAAACGGCGAGGGGGCGGTAGCCCATTTCGATGATATCATCGATGTAAATCTGCCCTGTGGATGCACAATCCACCACTGCAATGTATTGCATGGTAATCGGCTACCTGTGACAGTAGATTAACTTTATGCCCGACTTAATCCGATTCAGTGTTGCCTACGCACAGATTCGTTATTGATTCTGGATTGTGGATTTTTTCTGCTGGAACTGTTCGGAAATGAAAGTCAATCTGAAAAATGAATAATACGGAATGAGCTACGATTCCCGTCGGAATCGGAACTCATTCCCTGTTTTAACGGTTTTATTCTCTCTTGAATCTCGTGATACCGTCCATAACTGTCTCTACGACCTTTGTGTTGTGGATGGTATACGGATCGATTTCGAAGAGGTTCTGATCCAAAACGACCATATCTGCGTACTTTCCGACTTCGATCGAACCGATCTTGTCTTCCATGCGCATCTCGTATGCGTTGCCGAGTGTGTATGCTTCGATGATTTCATCGATTGAAAGGCGCTCGTCGGGCTGACTGATGTAGGCATCTTTCTGACCTTCGGGCTGTCTCGTGAATGCACATTCGATATTCGGCATAGGCTGGAATGTTGTGAGATCCGTAGGATAATCGGAACTGAGCGAAAGCCTTGCGCCTGCTTTCTTTATAGACTTAAGCGGGTAGGCAATAGCCTGTGTGATTTCATCGATCAACTTGATTGTCTTCTCATCCGGAATGGCAGCGAACCAGCGCCCCGTACTGTTGGCGATGACATCGTATTTTGCAAACTTATCGATATCTTCGGGGAATACGTATGACGAATGAGAACAGATGATGCGCATATCTTTGTAACCTGCGGCACGGAGTCTGCCTGCGGCTTCGAGTAATTCGTGAACGGTCAGGGAACCGATTGCGTGAACGTTGAGATCCAATCCTGCCTTTGCCGCTTTCTCTCCCCACTCGAAGAGTTTGTCGGCATCCATCATCGGTTTGATGACATCTGCGCCGGGATATGCGTTAGGCATTGCGGCGGAGAAGTTTTCAAGAGTACCGTCGTTGATAATCTTCAGGAATGTACAGCGGATTCTGTCAGTTCTGTATTTCTTATTGAGTTTCTTTGCTTCTTCGAAGGCAAACTCAATGTTTTCTTTGTTACCGATGACACCGCAGCAGTCCAAACGCACGGGGCATTCTTTTGCCTCTACAACATCGATAAGATCGTCGCTCATAAGGAACTCTGCGAAATCGTAGTTACCGCAGTCTACGAGAGATGTAAGACCGAGTTCTGAACATTCCGCAACGAATTCTTCCGTCGAAATATCAAGCAGAGAATCCGCAATATAATTGGCCGCACCGAGAATTTTGTTTGTGGTTGAACTCTCTTTGATGTAACCTGTGGGATTGCCTTCCGCATCACGGTAGTAAAGATGACCTGCCGCACGGTCCGGGTCGGGTGTGTTCTTGTCGACACCGGCAACCTCGAGAGCTTTGGAGTTGCACCATCCGCAGTGACCGCTTGATGAGAATACCGCAACAGGTTTGTCGGAACATATCTCATCGAGATCCGCTTTGTTCGGTCCTGTTTCGCCGAAGTAGGAATCAGTCCAACCCATTCCCAGATATGCTTCGATATCGGGGTGTGCATCGATGAATTCTTTGATTTTTGTCTTCATCTCCGCAAGTCCGTCTGTGGGGGATATTCTGATGAGTCCCCTGACGACGATAGACATAATCGCATGCAGATGTCCGTCGATGATACCCGGCATCATGAACTTACCGCCGAGATCCTCGACTTCCGCACCGTCTTTTGCATATGCCATTGCGTCCTTGCTGTCGCCGACGAAGATAATCTTGTTGTCTTTGACAACAACCGCTTCCGCCCAGGGCTGTTTTTTGTTGACTGTATAGATCTTTCCGTTTGTGAAGATTCTTACGTTTTCCGCCATAGGAGTGACTCCTAATTCCTTATGTTAAGAACGGGTAAGGAACTGATATCTTTTACTCTTTGGCGTGTACGTCGATTGCGATGGGTTCGTAATCGACCCACATAAGCAGTCCCGCCCTGTCCATAAGTCTGAAGAAGAAGTTGACCATCGGGCCGACGGCAATGATGAACATTATCGTTCCTTCCCTGATTCCGCTTATTTCCGGAAGGAATGCCAATGAAATCACTACTGATGCAATGATGCAGCTGAAATCGAAACATATCTTGGTGAGGCCGAAGTTCCAGTCTTTTATACGTGCGACGAATCTTACGAAGAAATCTCCGGGAAGCATTGAAATCGACGAAACCATAGTCAATGCGATTCCCAATGCGAGGGCTACGGCTGAGATCAATTCAACAATCCACTGTTCCAGATAATTATCCGGAGAAACGCCTTCGAATACAATCAGGAATACATCGCACAGATAACTGAACACAATCACGAATACCGCACATAATGCATACATCGGCTTGTAGTTGTGTCTCATCACAAGTATTCCTGCGACGAACAGTACGATGTTGAAGACGAACGTACATGCTCCGAATGAGAGCGAACCGGGAATCAGGCTCAGCGTATACGGCACGGATGAAATCGGCGATACACCTAACGATGCCTTCGTTGACAGTGAGGCCGAAAGAGCCATTATCGTCAGGCCGATAATGAAAATCACTGTTTTCCTGACGATACATTTCATTTCGATGCTGTCCTCATTCCAGAATGAATGATCCTACAATCCTGAGTTTTCCGCCCTCAAGATACATCATAATCGCTTTGTCGCCGGGTTTGTGAATGATATCGACTTCGGTTTCCATCGTGAGTGTCGGGGATCTGAAATCTCCGTCGTCGGATGATGCGGTAACACGGCACGGAACCATCTGCATCCAGTGTCCGATGTGCATAACCATTCCCTCTTTGACAGGAGAAGGCCAGAACTTAACAAGCGACGCTTTCGCTGTGATCTTCTTTGTCATTTTGATTGACGGGTCGGTCGTAGCGACATATCCTCTGTCCAACTCATCGGATTCGATACCTCTGAGTGCAAGTCCGACGTGATCTCCTTTGATTCCGTCCTGAGCATCGATATCATGCTTCTGAATGGATTTCAGGATGACTTCTTTCTTAAGAGGATAGATTGTCATCTTGTCGTGTACTTTGAAATAACCGTCGATGACGGAACCCAAAACAACGGTTCCGACACCTTTGACGTTGAAGTGGCTGTCGATAGGACATGAACCGCATGTTCCGGCACCCGCTTCTTTCTTAGTCTCGCATGCAAGACCGATTAACATTTCCCTTGTTTTGATGGGATCGTCCTCGAGAGGCTGATACTTCTCGAGTGCCGTTCCCGCCAACAGGGGTTTGAGCTGTTCGGGTTGGATGTAATTCCTGAGAACAATCCATCCCTTGTCAATGCCTACGGAATCGAGCATAACGATCGTCTCGCCGAGGTGACTGTCGATCTTCTCGACGACAAGGATGGCATACTCTGCCATCGATGCCGCGTAAAAGAGCGATGAAAGCTTGTCGGGATATTTTGTCGGTTCTATCAGAGTGACGGAATCGCTTCCCTTCTTCAGTTCGAAGAAGGTCATATCCGTGACAGTACCTTTCTTACCTACATCGGAAGCGAAGTTGTTGCTTCCGGCGATGACGACGTTAAGATTTCCCATAGGCTCACAGGTCCTTCTCTGTGATGACCTTCATTCCGGCGTCCCTGAATGCTTTGATTGCGGCTTCAGGTTCATCCACCCTGAGGAAAATGATCGGTTCGTCCGAGCCCTCGTGTGCGTAACCGTACTCGATGTTGATGTTCGCTTCACCCAATACGTCTGCGGCGGAGAAGAGTCCTCCGGGCACATCCGCAACAGATACTGCGACGAGTTCCGTTTTCTTGATGATGAGGTTCTTCGCTTTGAGTTTCTCGTATGATTCATCCGGATTATCCACGATGGCCCTGAACACACCGAATCCGGAGGATTCGGAGATGTTGAATGCCTTGAGGTTGACACCGCATTCTTTGAGCGCCTTTGCCATGTTGGCGAGGCTTCCGGGTTCGTTGTTGACGAATATGGAGAGCTGTGTGATCACGTCTTTGCCTGTCATTTATAACACCCTGTTATCAATCACTCTTTTGGCCTTACCTTCGAATCTCGGGAGTGTTCCCGGCTCTTTGAGTTCGATCCTTACAGCGATATTCAGATATTTCTTCATCTCGCTTTCTATTTTTGCCTTGAGAAGCATCATGTCAGTCATCTTATCGCTGAATGCTTCGTTCTTAAGTTCAACCTGAACGGTCATCTGATCGAGCGAACCGTCCCTGTTGACGATAATCATGTACTGGTTGCCGACTTCGGGTATCTGCATGAGTGTGTGCTCAACCTGCGACGGGAACACGTTGATACCTCTGACGATGAGCATATCGTCGGATCTTCCCGTGATTCTCTCAATCCTCGGGGATGTCCTTCCGCAGGGACAGTCGCCGTTCATGAGACATGTGAGATCTTTGATTCTGTATCTGACAAGAGGGAAAGCTTCCTTCCTGAGCATGGTGACAACCATTTCACCTTTCTGTCCGGGTTCGAGTACTTCTTCCGTTTCCGGATCGATGATTTCCACGTACACCATATCGGACTGCATGTGGATTCCCTTGCGTTCTTCACACTCGGTGAACATAGGTCCGCCCATTTCGGATGTACCGTAGATGTCGTATGCTTTCACACCCATAGATTCCTCGATGTGTGCTCTCATTCCCTCGGTCCAGGGTTCCGCACCGACGACTGCTTTTCTGAGTTTCGTGTCCCTTCTGATATCGATACCCATTTTCTGTGCTACTTCACCGATGTGAATGAGGTACGAAGGAGTACATGCGATTGCGGTTACACCCAAATCGCACATAAGTTCGATCTGACGCTCGGTATTTCCGGTTCCCGAAGGAAGTACGGTGGCACCGACTTTTTCGGCACCGTAGTGGAGACCGAGACCGCCTGTGAACAGTCCGTATCCGTAGGACACCTGCACTGTATCGTCTTTTCCGATTCCTACTGAAGTCAGCGATCTTGCGAGTGCCTCGGTCCAATAGCCGAGATCTCCCTCTGTGTATCCTACAAGTGTGGGCTTACCTGTGGTTCCCGACGATACGTGGTACCTGACGAGATCTTTCTGAGGGGATGTGAACAGTCCCGTGGGGTAGTTGTCCCTGAGGTCCTGTTTGTACATGAACGGGAGTTTGGATACGTCGCGCAGGCAGCGGATGTCATCCGGATGCACATCTGCCGCTTTCATTCTGTCATGGTAGAACTGGTTGAATTCGTAGAGGTGTGAAATGAGTTTTTTCACTTTTTCGTACTGCATCTTTTCCATTTCTTCTTTCGGCATGCATTCCACTTTTGAGTCCCAATACATTAACAGGCCTCCTAAGCCGTCTTAATTACAGGTATGTAATAAATATTACGAATAAACCGTCAGATGTCATAATTACAGTGTGCCGATAGTCTGTTGCTTTCAGTCATGATTATAATGCCCGTTTCGTATGTACATTCATGGGAATACGCAGCGGATTGGGGGACCTGATGATCAAATGCAGGGAACATGCAGAATATCTGAACGGTAATATCTCCAAGACCGAAGGCGATCCCAGAGGCACATGTTTTTGGTCGATGTACAACAGAGTGAAAATCACCGAAGAAATCATTTCCGTCTACGACAGAAGGTGGGGCCCCGATATTATCTCGAAACTGGACGAATCCGGAGTGTCCGAGATTTACGACAGAATCGTGACGGTTACGAGAGATATGTACGTCGATATCGTTTCCGCTGTTGAAAAAGCGGT
>CAZDCU010000017.1:0-28063 GCA_964504055.1 uncultured Methanomassiliicoccales archaeon | reverse complement strand
ATTTTTTCCCGTCATTCATTCGGGATTCCGATAGTACACGATAAATATCATACAGCCCTTCTCTCAACACGATGCAACTGCCTGAGCACGAACACTGTAAGTACTGCGGAGACCCCGTTCCCGTCGGAGAAGAATACTGCGATGACAATTGTAAAGAACTCTTCATCGAATCGGAAAAAGCAGAGAAGAGAAAGGACCGCAGATTCTACATCCTGATCGGTGCATCATTGGTTGCAATTCTTCTTATCGGAATTATGCTCAGACCTCATTTCTGAGGGCTTTCGACATAAGAGCCACATTGTGTACTCTGACGATATCCGCACCGGATTTCACCGCACGTAAAGATACATCTACGGTGGCTTCGTCTGTGTCGGTATCTTTGTAATATTCTCTGAGGAATTTCTTCCTCGATGCTCCTATGAGTACGGGATATCCGAGAGAATATTCGGATACATTGTCGATAATGTGCATATTCAGTTCGGGAGTCTTTCCGAAACCTATCCCGGGATCGAGAATGATGTCTTTGATTCCGCAGTTTAATGCATAATCGACTCTCTCTTTCAGGAAAGAAATTATCTCCTGATTACGGTCGATTCCCATAGGATTGTCCTGCATTGTCGAGGGCATTCCGTTCATGTGCATTATCACTGCGGGAACACCTGCCGATGCGATAAGTTCAGCCATCCCTTCGGAGCGGAGACCGTTTACATCGTTGATTATGTCCGCACCGGCATCCAATGCCTTTGCGGCGACTTCGGCCTTCATAGTGTCGACCGAAATCGTAACATCAGATGTGGAAGAAAGATCTTTCACAATCTGAATAATTCTCCGAATCTCGGCGTCCGCCGGCACCGGAACGGCGCCGGGGCGCGTAGATTCTCCTCCTATGTCGATGATGTCCGCACCGGCATCGATCATGCCGTATGCGTACTGCAATGCGTCATCCTTATGCATCCCCCCGTCCGAGAAGGAATCGGGAGTCATGTTAAGGATGCCCATTATCTCCGTCATAAGAGCTTGTCGATAATTTCCATCAAATCAACGACTTTGACATCCTTACCTTCGGATCCGAATATCAGGTTACTGACACAGAACGGACATGCGGTGATAATCGTCTTTGCGCCGATTTCCACTGCCTCGTCGATTCTTGTGGAAGCAATCCTCTTCGATTCCTCGGGGTAAGCGGAACGGACTCCTCCTCCGCCTCCGCAGCAGTGACTTGTGGATTTGTTGAAAGCCATCTCCTTGAATTCGATTCCGGGAATCATTGAGATAACTTTCCTCGGTGCATCGTAAACACCGGCGTGTCTTCCGAGGTGGCAGGGATCGTGATATGTCACTACGCCTTCCATCGGCTTGAGCTTGAGATCCTGTTCCGCGAGGAATTCCGTCATATGCAGTACTCTGAAGGGTACATCGACGTACTTCGGATACTCTTCCTTGAACATCCTGTAACATCCTGCGCATGAGAGAACCAATGTCTTGATTCCCAGGGATTTGATGGCATCGACGTTCTTCTGCATGTATTTCTTAACGTCTTCGATGTCCCATCCCACTCTCTGAAGAACGGAACCGCAGCAGATTTCATCGACTGTGGTGTAATCCGCACCGATCTTATCCAAAATGGACATTGTGGCACGTGAAGTCTCTTTGGATCTGTATGTTGCCGTACATCCCGCGAAGTAACCGATTTCGGCCTTCTTGGGTTTCTTTCCCAGAGTCTCAACAACAGATTTTTCCTCTCCGTACGGGTTGTTGTACTTGAGAATGTTATCGCACATTGCCTTGTGTTTCGGAAGCATGTGTCCGTTTTTCACAAGATCCGCTCTGCACAGTTCGATAATATCTACAACCTTCACTTTGGAAGGACACCTGCGGACACAGTCCGCACATGTTGTGCATGTGTACATATTCTCCACAATCGAATCGTCCGGTTCGATTTCTCCGTTCAGCAGTCCGTATGTGAGTACGATACGTCCTCTGGACAGTGCGGAGTCCCAGCCGATCGCCTTGAACGAGGGGCATACGCTCTTGCAGAACCCGCACATCGTACAGACGTTGACTGCATTTCTGACCTCTTCCAATCTGTCTGTTTCGAATGTCATCTCAGTTCACCATCGGTATTGTGACGCTACCGTCCATGAGTATTATGACTTTTGCGTCAGGTTTTTCTTCCAATGCCTTCTTAACCGCCTCTCCGACGGTGTCAAAGGGTGTAATGTTAGCGTTTCTCAGAAGATCTTTGTCAAGATCCGTTACGGCCCAGATATCAGCCCATGTTGCAATCTCAGCCATTTTTGCCGCTTTGTGATATCCGAGTTTGTATTCTTTGTAAAGGTTTTCAAGAACGACCTTCGGATCTTTCGAAGAAGATAACTGCTGAAGGAATGTTTCGTGTCCGATTCCTTCCCTGCACTTGGAAACCATAATGATTTTTCCGCCTTCTTTCAGAGCCCATTTTCCGTTGTCGAGGGCTTTCTGAGACTGATACAGATCAACATCCATAGGATAGGGTGCTACGGAAATAACGACATCCGCTTTTTCGGGAATGGGAACGCAGAATACCTCTTCCGCCCATCCGACTGCGGTGTCGAATGCTTTGAATAAATCTCCGGATGCACATTTGTAAATGTCCTGGTGTCTGTCCATGACAATCTGAATCGAGAAAATCTTCTTTCCTTTGACTTTCTCAAGTGCATCAATCATATCCTCGTGTACGGGGTTTCCTTCGAGAGCCAGTGCCTGTGCTTCGGGTTTCATCGCAAGTCTGTGGTTCGCTTCGATTGTCCTGAATGAAGCGACTCCGGGAAGGAATGATTTCCTTCCTCCGGTGTATCCTGCGAAGTAGTGGGGTTCGACACTTGTGATAATAACCAATCTGTCGGAATCCACGGCAATCTTGTTGACTTCCATGGGAGTTCCGTTCTTCGAATCTCCGAGATAGACGCATTCGGATTTCTTTGCGTTGTGCGAGATGATTCTGTCTTTGAGTTCCCCATAATGACTGCCGAATACGAAATCGTACTCTTCCTGGGTCATATCCCTGTGGTTGCCTGTGGCTATGAGGTATCTTGCCTTTTTGAGATCCATTCTCTTTGAGAGAGCATCCAATACCTTCGCCGTAGGGGTAGGTCTTGTACCGTCGTTGACTATGAATACGATATCTTCTCCGCCTCTGAGGAAATCATCCAATGAACCGCATCCGATGGGATTGTCAATCGATTTGTTGATTATCTCATCCGGAGAGCCGCATTCGACATCCTTCGGACAGAAGATACCGATCATGTTCTTATCCGGAATTTCGACGGACTGTACGCCGTCTTTACCGTACTTAACGTCTACCTTCATCTCGAAACACCTGCCTAGGTACTATCCTGGAAAAAGTATATAATGCGTGCGCGCGAGAATATTCTTTACTGAATATCCGAGTCGCTTACAGCACCGTCGGAAGGCACATCTTCCTCTGCATCCGTGGATTCTTCGGGATTTTTCTTCCTGCGGAAGATAGATACTGCGGAACCGGGAATGCCGATTATTCTTTCCTTCATATCGTTTATACCTTTGATTCCGAGGAGTTCCTTCCAGAATCCTTTTGTGAATACCACTAAAATCGTAACGATTTCGACACGTCCCAGGATCATAAGCACACATGCGAACAATTTCATTTCACAGGACATGACCGAATAATTACCGAACAGTACACCCATTCCGGGGCCGGTACCGGAAACCAATGCGCATGATGCGAATAATGCTTCATCCGTTCCCATTTCCATGTCGAGAACCATGGTTCCTACGAACACCGTTATCATGAACATTAACACAACAACGGTAGAACTGCGTACGAGAGACTCGTCGATTCCTTTGCCGTCCAATTTCACACTGTAGACGGCATTCGGATGTACGGTCTGTCTGACCTCGTTGAGCATCGATTTGAAAACTATAATCGCTCTCGAGATTTTGATACCTCCCGCAGTGGATCCCGTGGAACCTCCGATGAACATCACAACCAACAGTAACGACATTCCTATGAACGGCCATCCCGTGGTGTAATCCACTGTAGTGAAACCTGTGGTCGTAACCATCGCAACCACGGAGAACACAACGTTCACAATTGAATTAATTACATCATCGGTACCGCTTCCGTTAAGGAACATGGCGGCAAGAACCAACGCACTCACGCCGACGATAAACGCCAGCATAAAGCGGAGTTCTTCATTCTTTCTGACTGCGGAGAACTCGTGTTTCATAATCACTTTGTACTGCAGATAGAAGTTTGTGGCACTGATGATCATGAACAGTAAAACGGCAACCTTTACCGCAATTCCGTAAGATGCGAAACTGTCGTTTGTGACCATGAATCCGCCCGTACAGATTACACACATGGAAATCGTGGAAGCTTCAAGCCACGACAGTCCCAGCATCGTCAGAATAACAAAGAAGATGAGTGTCAGTATGATGTAAACGGCAACATACTGCTTCGCAGCACTTCCCATTTTGAGATACAGATTTCCGGAACCGGAACCGGACATTTCATTCTGCAGAAGACTGCGTCCGCCGGAAACAACCATGGGGATGATGAACATGAACATGATGACAATGATCATACCTCCGACCCATTGGGTGGAGGCTCTCCACAGCAGCATACTCTTCGGGAGTGATGCAACATCCTGAATGATTGTCGCACCTGCCGTAGTGAATCCGCTGACCGATTCAAACAGTGCATCTATCGGTGACAATCCGTAGATGAGATACGGAACCGTACCCACAATGAACAGTCCCGCCCATAACGTGATGACCATTACGACACCGTCCGCAGGACGCATAACCTTCGGATTTCTGAAATAATACATCAGAGCCGCCGAGATGATGAAACAGGGGACGACGGGAATGATGAACGGTAATATCGATTCCTCCTGCCATACCGCAACTGCCAATGCGGGTATCATCAGTACTGACGTGAACATAAGGATAATACCCAAGACGTGAAGCGATCTGCTTTCGATCTTCCCGAACGAACGGCCTGCGGGCCGACGGATGCCCATCATATATTTGGGAAATATCCGTCATCCGTTATTATAGTTTAAGAGAAAAACAGGGAATCACTTATTAATCGGAAAAAGAGATTATTCCGGCGATGGCATCGCTGAAAGAGGTCGGAGAACGCCGGCTCGTGAGCAACATAATGAGCATACTCAGGAAATCTCCTGATGTCGACGGTACGGAAGATGACGCTGCAATCCTCAAAACAGACGGAAATACAGTCGCATGTTCCGATCTTGTCACATTCGAAAGACACATGCCGAAAGGAATGAGTTATGAGAAATTCGGATGGACTGCCGCTGCAGTGACAATAAGCGATCTTGCGGCGATGGGTGCGAAACCGATCGGACTGCTTGTATCGTTGGCGATGCCCGATGACATGGATGAGAGAGATCTATACGATATTGTAAGCGGTATCGATCAGTGTACGGAATTTGTGGAAACAACGGTAATCGGAGGAGATACAAAACCCGGCCCCGGAGTGATTTCATGTACAGCATTGGGTACAATGGAAAACCGTACTCCGATGATGCGCAACGGCGCGAAAGCAGGAGATGTTGTCGCCGTGACGGGAGGATTGGGAGGTCCCGCAGCCGGATTCAAAGCGTTGGAAAACGGAATCGAGGCTGAGGAAGCGATATTCAAACTTATGACGCCGATACCCATGGTTTACGAAGGAATCGCTCTCTCGGGATGCGGCAAAGTCACATCGTGTATGGATTTATCAGATGGTCTCGCCACTGCGGTAAACACAATATGCGAACAGAGCCACGTGGGTATTGAGATTGTTTCGGAATTTTTACCTGCAGACCCGGATGTGAAAGAAGTAAGTGAAAAACTGAACATTTCCAAGAAGGATCTGATGCTCTACTGGGGCGGAGAGTATGAGTTATTGTTCACATTCCCGAAGGATGCTTTGGAAATACTGCAGAATACAGGCGTTATGTTCTCGATAATAGGTCACGTAACGGATGACGACGGCGCATATCTCCTTGAAGGAAAAGAACGTACGAGGTTGGAACATGGGTGCTACTAGTCCCGTCAGAATAGAAGCGCAGTACTACGAACGTGAAGGAGATAAATTCAGATGTCACCTCTGTCCGCATGAGTGCCTCATATCCGACGGAGAATACGGAATATGCGGAGCGAGACGCGGAGGAAACGATTTCCTTGAAGCGTACAGCTACGGAAGGGTATCGTCGATATGTGTGGATCCGATTGAAAAGAAACCTCTGAATCATTACTATCCGAAAAGCAGAATATTCTCAGTCGGGGGAATCGGATGCAGCATGACCTGCAAACACTGTCAGAATTATTCAATATCTCAGAGAGAAACGGGAAAGAAACGTACCACATATGTTTCCCCTCAGGCTTTGGTGGATATGTGCAGATCCGAAGGAATGGATTCTGTTGCGTTTACGTACAACGAACCGATGATTTGGATCGAGTACATTGAAGATGTCAAAAGATGCGATCCCGATTTAAGAGTTGTATTGGTTACAAACGGATACGTCAATGAAGAACCGCTGAAAGCACTCTGTAAGATAACGGATGCGATGAACATCGATATCAAAGCATTCAGAGAGAAATTCTACAAGGAGATATGTCACGCAGATCTCGAAAATGTTCTGAAGACAACGAAATATGTGTACAAATCGGGAGTTCATCTTGAAATCACATATCTTCTGATTCCCGGACACAACGATTCTCCCGACGAACTGAAAGATTTCTCGGAATGGATTGTTAATGAGTTGTCTCCGAATGTTCCCGTTCATTTCACAAGATTCCATCCCGACAACGGAATGGACGATGTTCCGTGGACACCGATTGAAACGATGACGGATGCAAGAGAAATCGCATTGAAAGCAGGGTTGAAGTACGTCTATCTCGGAAACGTTATGGTCGAAGGCGGAAACGATACGGTATGCCCCGAATGCGGTTCCGAAGTCATCAGAAGAATGGGTTACACCGTGGATTTGGAAGGTCTTGACGGTTCCAAATGCGGATGCTGCGGTGCGAATCTCAACATCAGACGCTGAACGGAAGATACAGAAGATTTCCGACGGTTATCATAAAAATGAATGCCAAAGCAATCGGAATCATAAACGGTATCATCGGCGTCACCCAAACTTCCTCTTCTCCTGCAGATCTGAGTCTGTCGTAGACTCCGTCATCGGGAATACCGCGGACGAAGACTTTCTTTCCTTTCTCGATGTCCTGTTTGGGCCATGCGAATGCTTTCTCCGCATCATCTACATTCATCAAACGCCACGGACGGAATCCTACTTCTCCGTGTGCTGTTATCGTTGTCCTGAGACAGCAGAACAGCATGTAAATCAACGTAATCAGAGCGGCATGGAACAGTAACGACAGCGGGAACAACGGGAAAGATCCGACACGTGCCGGTACAGAAATCAGTGTATCGATTACAGCAGGCGCCGAGAGGAACATAATCGATGAAACAATCATACATTTCGCATCCGCACCGCCTCTGAGTATGCCTGTAACGTACAGGACATAGAACAGCACATAATACACAGGAATCGCAAGATATCCTTCCGAGATGTTTTTCATAATCAGTATCGGAATCAGGAACATTGCAGCTTCCGCGATGTGAAGTATCGCGTAGAAGAAAGCGGGTTTTTCGGATTGCGATAGGATATCGTAAACGATCAGAAGACATCCGACTGCTGCCATAACCGTTGTAACGGAAATTCCTCCGTCGATGACAATCAATACGGCGCCGGATACTCCGATGATCCACCAATGGATGTCTGACACCTCACGGTACAGACGGTCGCTGTAACATGCGGACAGCATAACGGCAATGAAAATCACAACCCTTATCCACGCCGTAGCCTCCATGTAAGACCATCAGGTTCTACATATTTAATATTAGTAAGTTAGAATTCTTCTGGCCGTCGGGACAGTGTCCTTATTATCTTAGTTCAGTTATGGGACAGTTATGAACCGGGCCCCGCTCGCAGCGTCAGCAGCAGTCGCCGTCATGCTTCTGATGTTATTCGTCCCGTCAGCGTCCGCAGACAGTTCCGTAAGTACGGTCTGCGACGGCGTGACCGTGATGACATTCGCCGACGGAATGGATATCGACGTCCTGGATGATACGAATATCAGCATCTACGTCCATAATGCAAACTCCGTACCTGTGATGATCAAACTCACACAGAAAGATTCGGGACCTGTCAGAGCCACTATGCCCGACGATATGATTATCGATGCCGGAGCGACGGTTACACTGACGAGTATATTGGCACCGAACGATTTCATTAAAGAAGACACGTACGGCATCACTCTTACCGTCGAAGTCATAAAAGACGGTTCCGAGACCGGAAAAAGCGAGATGACATTTACCGTCAACACGTCAAACAGGCTCTCGAGCAACGGATATTATATGACAGTCATGGGATTGTTCACTCTTCCCGAACCGTTCAACAACGAATACATGTACATCGCGCTCACAATAATCGGGTGGCTTGCGGTTGCGATTGTCGCTTCTACTGTCGGATATATTGTAGTAAGAGCACTCGGAAGACTTGTAAAAGAAGAAGATGCGACAATCAACGGCGGAATGTTCGCATGGGGTGTCTTTATAATGATTCTTGCCACGGGTACCGTGAACCTCGCACGTGTAATGGGTACGAGTTACAAATTCCTGGCATCTCTGCAGATGGTGATGGACTTTGTCTACATCTTCGCAGGCGCAATGGTTGCATTGGATGTTTACAAGGCAGTCGTAGCATTCCTTCTGAAGAGAGCAGATAAGTACAATACGGAAGTGAATTCGTCACTGATTCCGCTCACACATCTTTTGGGAAAAATTCTGATTATTCTCGTTGCGGTGACATACATCCTTTCCAAAATGGGAATCAACCTTGCAAGCATCCTTGCGGGTGCGGGTGTCGCGACATTGGGTATAACTTTGGGTGCGAAACCTGTGATCAACCAGTTCTTCTCGGGATTTATCTTACTGATTACACGTCCTTTTGTCAAGGACGATATAATAAAAGTGAACGGAAGCGGAGCGCTGACGGTAGACAGAATAGGAATAATGAACACTACATTCATCACAGGATATTCCAACGATAAAATCGTCATACCGAACAGCACGCTCACATCCAATACAATCAACAACATCAGTTGGACCAACAAAAACTACCGCAGCACACTGAAAGTCAGAGTACCTATCGACTGCGACGTGGCGTTGGCCAAGAAACTCATAAAGGAAGCGGCGGAAGAGAATCCCAACGTTTTGGGACGTGACGGAGATATCCACGACCCTGTTGTTGTTATTTCGGATACAAACGACCACGGAGCCATTGTTCTGACACTTGCGTGTTATTTCAGAAATTACGGAGACTCGTTCGACGACATGGGTATCGTCCGCGAAACGGTACTGAAGAAATTCGCCGAAAACGGAATACACATACCCGGCCACAGAACAATCACCAATATCATGGGGGACGACAGACATGAAGAGTAAGAATGTAATGATCGTGCTCGCTGTACTCTTTATTCTCTGCTCCTGCACGGTACAGAGTTCGGATGCGACTGCGAACATGACAGTCAACGGCGCTGCCGTCACCACTTTCGACGACAGCCTGAGCATAGCCGCCGGAGAAACCAAGACGGCAAGTATAATGATCACAAACACCGACACCGACTACATCACGGTGTCTGTGAGTGTCACGTCACAGGGAATCAAAAGTACCGTGGATAAAGGAGAATCGGTAATTGCGAAAGGAAATGCGGAAAAGTACATACTGACGATGGAAAGCACGAGATTCACGGAACACGGTAACTACAAAATAACTGTGGATGTGACCGTCTTCAGTTTCAGTGCAAATAAGACCGAAACCGCAACAATGACCATCAACCTTGAAGTCAGACCCGAGTATTCCGACGGAGGGGAATTCAACAAGATTTTCGGAGTCTTCGGTACTCTGCCGGCTCCGATGAATACACCTCTCGTATCCGCACTGGTAACATTCGCAATTTGGTGCTGTATCGCTGCGATTGCTCCGATAATTCTGAGACCCATCTGGGCGGTAATCTTCAGGAACGAAGACGCCGACCGTGAAGATATCACAAGAACCACCGGAAGGATGGCTCTTCTGATTATCATTGTCTACGGAATAAGAAAATCGTTGGTTGTCTACGGTGCGCACGATGTCATCGTCAATATGTTTGAGGATATCTCAAATCTTATCTTCATCGTACTTGCGGCAATAATCGTCTGGAGTATCTACAAGAACGTGATTTCCACGCTATTCCACAGATCTGAAAGAAGAGGTAACCTCTCCGGAGTGGATACGACACTGATTCCTCTGTTCCGTATGATCGGTAAGATTGTTATCGCAGTGAGTGCAACATCCGCACTTCTCTCGGTACTCGGAGTGGATCTCGTAGCAATCCTCACAGGAGCGGGAATCGTCGGTATTGCCATCTCATTGGGTGCCCAAGGTATTCTCAGTGAATTCTTCGGAGGAGTTTTCCTTCTTACCGCACGTCCGTTCAAAGTAGGAGATATGGTGCAGATCGGAACTGAAACCGAGATTTACGAAGTCAAACGCATCGGTCTCCTGAACTGCGAGTTCAAAAACTGGGCAAACCGTGAGCACTACGTTCTTCCGAACAGTAAGGTCTCCGCATCTTCGGTAATCAACGTTACGGGACGTACGAATATCTACAGAATTTACCTCTACTTCGATGTCGATTACGATGCTCCGATTGAGAAGACCAAAGAAATCATTCTCAAGCACGCATACGCAAACAAAGATGTCGTTACGGACGATCCGAGATATCTGCCGTTCGCAAGGTTGGATTCGTTCGATTATTCGTACATGACCTTCCGTCTCGCCGTATACATCAAGGACTTCAGAGACAACGTCAGGCTCACCGGTGAGCTTAACGAAGCGATCTATGCCGAACTTGTCAGAGAAGGCATCGACTGTCCCTTCGAGATATACGACGTATACATCAAGGACGGAGAAAAAGAGGCATAAAACCCATTCTTCTGTCTGAATCGGCCCGAAAGGGTCGGTTTAGACAGATGTCTATTCTTTTCATTAAACATTAGACATTTGTATAATTTCATTTGAATTCTGTTGAATGTGTCTCCAAAAAATATGGGCATATTCAAATACATGACAGTACGTGAAAAGTTCCAACCAAGAAATAGGTGGTCAAATGGCAATTAAGAACAGCTATCTCAAAGGGGTCTTCGAAGACCTCAAGAAGCGCAACGCCGACGAACCCGAATTCCTTCAGGCAGTCGAGGAAGTCCTCGAATCACTGGAACCTGTCGTAGAAGCAAGGCCCGAAATTCAGGCAAACGGTGTCATCGAAAGACTCGTCGAACCTGAGAGAATCGTCATGTTCCGTGTCTCATGGGTTGACGACAACGGCAAAGTTCAGGTCAACCGCGGTTACCGTGTACAGTTCAACTCCGCCATCGGTCCGTACAAGGGCGGACTCAGGCTTCACCCCTCAGTCAACCTCTCGATTCTGAAATTCCTCGGATTCGAACAGATCTTCAAGAACAGCCTCACAACACTCCCCATCGGAGGAGGTAAGGGAGGATCCGATTTCGATCCCAAGGGTAAATCGGACAACGAAGTCATGAGGTTCTGTCAGTCGTTTATGACAGAACTTGCAAAACACATCGGTCCCGACACGGATGTCCCCGCAGGAGATATCGGAGTCGGTGCAAGAGAGATCGGTTACATGTTCGGTCAGTACAAGAGACTTCAGAACGAGTACACCGGAGTCCTCACAGGTAAATCGATTCCCTGCGGCGGTTCGCTCGCAAGGACAGAGGCAACCGGATACGGTCTCTGCTACTTCACAGACGAGATGCTCAAAGAAGCAGGCAAATCCTTCGAAGGAAAGACCGTCGTTATCTCAGGATCGGGTAACGTCGCAACATATGCAGTACAGAAAGCAACACAGCTCGGTGCAAAGGTTGTCGCTGTTTCCGATTCGAACGGTTACATCTACGACGAAGCGGGAATTGATTACAAGATTATGAAAGAGATCAAGGAAGTCAAGAGAGACAGGATCAAGACATACGTCAACTACTCCAAGACCGCAAAGTACACAGAAGGCTGCAAAGGAATCTGGACCATCCCCTGTGACATCGCACTCCCCTGTGCAACACAGAACGAGATTGACAAAGAATCCGCTGAGATCCTTGTCAAGAACGGTGTTATGGCAGTCGCAGAAGGAGCAAACATGCCCAGCACCCCTGAGGCAATCGCAACATTCCAGAAAGCAGGTGTTCTCTTCGGTCCCGCAAAGGCGGCTAACGCCGGAGGAGTCGCAACATCCGCTCTCGAGATGTCCCAGAACAGCATCAGGATGTCCTGGACCTTCGATGAAGTCGACGGTAAACTCCACGACATCATGAAGAGCATCTACAAACAGGCTTCCGATGCAGCAAAGAAATACGGCATGGAAGGCAACCTCGTAGCAGGTGCAAACATCGCCGGATTCGAGAAAGTCGCAAACGCGATGATCTGGCAGGGAATTTCCTACTGAAACTCTTACAGCAGGGGTGCGGAAGCATCCCTGCACATTATTTTCTCTTGATTTCAATCCGATTATACTGAAAATTGAAAGCATCCGCTGTTCTTTGAGATATTGTAAAACAGGCATGGTGCAAGGGATGGGATTTGAACCCACGAACCACTAAGGACTAGACCCTGAATCTAGCACCTTTGGCCAAGCTCGGTAACCCTTGCAGTATCGGTGCCAATCACATTTTCATATTTAAACAATATGAAACGTTAAAATTCTGAAAAACCGCAGAAGCGTAAGGTGTTTGTCCGTCTGACACTTAATAAGTGCCAGACATGGTTAGACAACCTCGGACCGATCAGGCCTTCATTATCTTCATCCAGCCGCCGCTTTCGAAGATAGCAAGACCTCTCTTGTCAAGAGCCTCTTTAAACTCTTCCCAGGAGATGACGTCGAGTCTGTTGTTGTTTCCTTTTGTGAACTGTACACCTTCAGTGCCTTTCACTTTGCCGGGTTTGAGACCTTTTGTCACAGCGATCTTTTTCGCTTTGGCAAAATCAATCTTTTCCATAACCATTTCTTTCCCTCTGGCCCTATCGGACCAGTATTCTAATCCTAATAATCAGTATATAAACATTGTCTAATTCCCAGCGTTATAAAAACATGTATCCGGGAAACATTGCGGCGGAGAATTTCCGTTATGCAGATGTAAGAATGTGCCACACATCGGAACGGATTCTGTCCGGCTGTCAATCCACGTAAATAGGCGCAAACAGGAGCATCCACAGGAAAACACTCAGAATAATGGAAACCAATGCCCCCATTCCCGCCATTTTTCCGCATTTGGGTTTTCTGTCAACCCACAGGAACCACAGAAGAAGTCCGATAACCGGAATCAGGAATCCGAGTACAGCCCAGAGTCTGCTGCCGCTGTCATTCACATTTTTACTGTTCGGCGGAACGGTAACATCCTGATACGAACCGCAGTTCGGACAGCAGAGTTGACCTCTTTTGACTTCCGTGCCGCACCTTTCGCATTCATCCATGTTATCCGCCTCACAGAAACGTATTGCTACGTCACTTAATCTACGATACACATCGCAGATATAAAAAACACTGATTCGACGGAATGGATGTGCGGAAATAAACTTAACATGAAAAAACAGAACACTGACATTCCGTCAGGAATCTGTTCCTCATGTCAACTGAAACAGCATTTTTACGGAAATATCGGATGCACGTTACGAAGTGTAAGCCCATCCGAAGACGAAAACCCAGAAAAGAATTCCTGCGATAACGGATACCAACGCACCCAATCCTGCCATTTTGGAACATTTGGGTTTGTTGTCCATCCACACCAACCACAGAATAAGTCCTATCAGCGGAATCAGGAATCCCAGAATCGCCCACCCGACACTTCCGCTGTCGTCGACGACAGGCTGTCTGTATGTCTGCTGTACGTTGTCCTGACGCGATCCGCATCCGGGACAGTAGAGCGAACCTTCTCTGATTTCCATCCCGCAGTTTCTGCAAAATGCCATGTCGGTGCCTCCGATTGATTGTATGATACAATCTGTAAAGATACATCGGACAGCACGGATATAATATCCGCCGATACAGAACGGGATATTTCGGAAACCGATCAGATTATGATGCCCCGGAATATGCTGGACAATGCACCTCCGGCAATACCGACAAAAGTCCAGAAGATAATGAAAACCAGTACGCCCAATCCTGCCATCTTCGAACATTTCGGCTTGACACCCATCCACGCCAGCCACAGAATAAAACCCACAAGCGGAATAAGAAATCCCAGGATTGCCCATCCGATGCTTCCGCTGTCATTGACCGGACGGTAATCCGCAGTCGGCATACCGTTCTGATTCGCTCCGCATCCGGGACAGTAAATTGTACCCTCTCCGATTTCCATTCCGCAGTTTCTGCAAAATGCCATGTCGATATCTCCGATTGATTGTATGATACAATCGACAAAGATGCATCGGACAGCACGGATATAATAACCGCTGATACTGAGACAGATAACAATACGCTTATATCGGGTAATGTGTTGAAAGCCGTCATGCAGATCAGGAACACTGCTAGCATCCAGGGTATGCAGGACGGAGAACTCACTCCGGAAGGCATGGTAAACCTCGGTAAAGCCGCAGGTACGCTGTACAGCCGTATTGCGGTCGGAAGGAATTTTTCCCCGAACAGCCTCATGATGCAGAACTGTTTCAAAGCAGGTGCCAGGTCTGTAGGTGCCGATATCCTCGATATGGGTGCGGTTCCGGCAATGATTATGCCGTTCTGCAACGGCAATACGAAATGCAACGTCATGATCGGCAATCCCGAAGACAGAAACCGTATTGCAGGTGCTATTTTCTTCAATCCCGACGGAGGACTGTTCACCGAAAATCAGATGAAAATCCTTCTCGAAAGACTTCAGAACGTGAATATTGTCACCAATGAAAACAAGATCGGAACCTGCAATTATGTCTCGGGAATCAACGAAGATTACATCAGAAAGATCGTAAACGATTCCGATTCTATCGACTGCGGAGTGTCGATCGACTGTGCATCGGGTCCGTGTTCCACCGTGGCACCGACCGTACTGAATGATTTGGGTGCGGATGTTACCACAATAAACTGTCAGATTGACGGAAGATTCCCCGGAAGAGAACTGTCACCCGATGAAGTGAATCTCAGGTCTCTGATCAAAAACGTCAAGACCGGAGATGCAGGCAGTATCGGTATCGCTCTGAACGGCGACGGAACACGTATCGCCGCCGTTGACGAAGACGGAAGATACATCTCAAGCGGCAATCTTCTGGCACTTATTCTGAAATATCTCAATCCGAAGGATGTTGTCGTTCCCGTGAACACCCCTATGGTGGTCAGAGACACTCTCAAATGCAATATCATCTACTGTCCTCTCAGCAAACAGAGTATTGCGGAAACAATGAAAGAAAAGGACTCCGAATTCGGCGGAATGGATGACGGAACGGTCATTTTCAAATCATTATCATACTGCTCCGACGGAATTATGTCTGCTGTAACACTTGCGAAAATGGCATCCGAGCTTGCGCTGAGTGATGTAATCGACGAAATACCCAGATACTACAATGCCAAGGGATTCGTAAGACATTATGAGAGCAGGGAACATCTTACCAAGAAGCTCTCCGAGAATCTTTACGCACTTGAGTACAACAGAATCACGGACTGCGACGGATGGAGAGTCGATTTCAACGACGGTTGGCTGTTCGTGAGATTCAACGATTACGACCGTGCCGTCGATATCTACGCAGAAGGAAGAGACAAGGCATACACAATCAGTCTTCTCGAAATGGGTAAAGATCTGGTTACGTCAAGTCTCATGACTATCGGCAGATGATTTCGAGATTTACAATCTCGCCTTTTGAATTATAGGCTTTCCAGCTGCTCCTGTCATAGGGCTGACATGTGATGAAGTGAATTCCCCCCATGTTGGAAAATAATGCCTTATCTTCATCGGAAGCTTCGTTACTGTATCCCGGGTGCGAATGCGCCGTGCCTGCAAGACTGTAATCTATCGGGGACATCCATTCGCTGAGAAAACTGTGTTCGTCACCGAATACCGTACCCGGAAGAAGAACCAATTCATTCACTACGCCGTCTTCCTGCCTTACCATACAGAGAAATTCATCGGGATAACACGCTTTTGCAGACTCGTTGAAACTGTCTATCATTGCGATGTCGACGGCGTAGATTTTCTTCATATCGTGCTCACCAACTTCTTCCTCACACGTGAGTAGAAATCGTTCTCGAAGACAATGAATGATGCAGTTCTCGGAGATCTTACCATTTCGACTTTCGATCCTCCGGGAATGTTGATTTCGTTCTGTCCGTCGATGACGAGAAGACATCCTTTGTCGAGGACGGCCTCTATGGTTATTTTTACAGAAGAAGGAACAATCATCTCTTTGAATGCGAACTGGAACGCAGCCATAGGAACCATGAGCCAGGCATCGACTCTGTGATCCATGACAGGACCTCCGAGACTCATTGCGTATGCGGTTGAGCCTATAGGTGTTGATAATACGACTCCGTCCGCACGGATATCCGTGGTGAGAGAATCGTTTACGTAGATTTTGAAACGTCTTATCTTTGCAACGGAATCCGAGTGGAATACAGCCTCATTTACTGCTTCGCCGATTATCTCTCCGTTGTATGAAACCGCAATCTTCGGCCTGTTCTGTATTGTGTAATCTCCTCTCAGAAGTCTCGCGATTCCTTCTTCGATTCCGTCTAAGGGGATTTCGGTAAGGAATCCTACGCCTCCGGCATTGATTCCGATAACGGGTGCATCCGTGTTGTGTAACGCACGCAGAATTGTTCCGTCTCCGCCGATAGTTATGATGACATCCGCATCCATCTGCTTCAGAGGAATACCTTTCATGCCCATCGCTTTCGCGATGGGTTCGTCGAGAATGTATTCCTCATCACCCAATGCCGCAATCACTCTTTTGGTAACGTCTACGGCGTCTTTGAGCTTCATGTTTGCATATATGCCGTATCTGAGTTTTCCGCCTCCGGAACTGAGAATCATGTTTCCGTTCATGACGAAATCGAATACCATTCTGTTCGCAACGGCAAGGAAATTGCATCTGGTCGAAAGATCGAACGGCATATCCAAAGGAACTCCGTTCAGATCGAACACTTCTCCTCCCGCTTCACGGAGGATAAGCGTACTTGCAGCGATATCCACAACACGCATCGACCTGTTGTAACAGTCGGACTGCATCAGATATCCGTCTGTGGAACCGTTTGCGACGTAAGCCATTTCCAATGAAGAACATCCGAAAGATCTCGTCGATTTTATTCTCTTAGCCAAAGAAAACGCAAAGGGATTCGCACCTTTTCCGAGATAAATCGACATTCTTATTTTTTCAGGAAGGAAATCCTTTCTGACGTTGATTCTCTTTCCGTCCTGGAACGCCCCCTTTCCTTTGACTGCGGTGAATTCGTCACCTGTCGCAAGATTCGTTATCAGTGCAGTGTGGATATCGCTGAGACTTTTCTTTCCCACAGCCATTGACACAGTATACAGCGGAATTCCGAGAATCGAATTGGTTGTACCGTCGATGGGATCCAAAACCAATGTTTCCTCGGCACCGTTGTCAACATATCCTATTTCCTCGGAGAGAACATTCAGAGGAATGTTGTTTGCGGCAATATATCTCAGGACCGCATTCTCGGCCACCTTGTCAATCTCTTCAGTGGGAGTACCGTCGGCACCCATGCAGATGTTCTTTCCCTTCTCGTCATCGGGAATCAACGACACGGCCCTTTTGACTTCCGCAGCCATGGCCCTGAGCAAATCAATCATAATCCTGCGTACATCCGAGCGTGATAATAGTTTTATCGTAAAGTACCATGGCGATGTACATGGAACCCCTGGAACAGATGTGCGGAGTCTTCACCGAAAGGAGGAATATCTACACTATATCCCGCAATCCCGGCGTCAGAGTGTACGGAGAACGTCTTCTGAAGATTCACGACACGGAATACAGGGAATGGATACCCAGAAGAAGCAAACTGTCCGCGTACATCATGTGCGGAGGAAAGACTTTCCCGTTCCGTAAGGATTCCCACGTTCTTTATCTCGGAGCTGCAAGCGGTACGACCTGTTCGCACGTTTCCGATATCGTTTCCGAAGGAAGAGTTTACTGCGTTGAATTCTCACCGAGATCTTTCAGGGATTTGGTGAGAACTTCCGAAGGAAGGGACAATATGATGCCCATTCTCGGAGATGCAACAAAACCCGATGAGTATGCGTTTGCAATAGAACATGTGGACATTGTTTACGAAGATGTGGCACAGAAGAGACAGGCTGACATTCTCATCGACAATATGGAACGTTTCAACGCAAGATACGGAATGGTCAGCGTGAAAGCACGTTCCGAAGATGTTACTGCAGATCCGAAAGACATTTTCGATGCATCCGTAAAGCGTATCAAGGAAAGAGGATGCAAAGTTCTGGAAGTTGTGGATCTTGCACCGTATGAGAAAGATCATGCGATGATTGTCATCGAGAAGCAGAAGACCGTTTACAGCGTTGCAATTTCCGAAGGAAAATTCATGATGGTCTTCAATCCCAAGAGAAAGGGATGGGAAATGCCCGGCGGAAGAATCGAAACCGGAGAAACCGTGGAAGAAGCCGCAAAACGTGAATTTGTGGAAGAGTCAGGATACGAAGTTGATGTCATCTCGAGAATGAGTATCGGCTACTGCGACGTATGCGCCGTGACACTCGGAAAGAAAGTATCCGACGGAGAGATGGAAAGTGAGCTCTTTGACACTCTTCCTTCAGACCTTGCCTTTGATACCGACGAGTACGAACAGGTCATAGAATGGGCCCGGAAAGTTGTTGACTCTTCTAAATAGGAAGGCACATTCCCTTTATATACACGAATGAGATAAAGGAAACTCAGCCTCGCCGCCTGAATTATTCAGAGGAATAAAAATGGCAAGAATGCACGCAAGAAGAAAGGGCAAGTCATGTTCGAAGCGCCCGCTGATCACCGAGAACCCCACATGGGTCACGATCTCTGCCACCGAGATTGAAGACATCATTGTGAAAATGGCAAAAGACGGTAACGGATCTGCAAAGATCGGTCTTGTGCTGAGGGATCAGTACGGAGTTCCGGACGTAAAGCTTGCAACAGGAAAGACGGTCACACAGATCATGAAGGAGAAAGGAGTCGCACCGGCACTTCCGGAAGACATCGCAAACCTCATGAGAAGGGCCATCGATCTTAACGTCCACCTCAAAGAAAACCGCGGAGACGTCTCCAACAAGAGAGGTCTTATGTTGATCGAGGCCAGGATCAGAAGGCTTGAACGCTACTACAAAAAGAACGGCGTTCTCCCCACGGACTGGAAATACTCACTCAACACAGCGGAGCTTATGCTTAAGTGAGGATTCATGGGCGGTAACGTCCTTCCTTCCAAACTCCTTTCAGATTTATCCAAAGCTGCGGACATCGTCCGCAGCCACGGATTTATCCAAGTTTACACACATTATGATGCAGACGGTCTTTCGTCTGCAGGCATTTTAGCCAATACTCTTCTCAGAGCAGGCAAGGAATTCAGGATTACCACATTCAAAACTCTGAATGCGGACAATATGGAGATTGTGAAAAACTGCGATGCCGAATGTATCATCATTGCGGATTTGGGCGCTTCATATATCCGTGAGTTAGACGGAATGTCCTGCGACATCGTTGTTTTGGATCACCACACAGTACGTGACGAAGCAACCAGAATAACATACGTCAATCCGATTCTCTACGGCACAGACGGAGGAACGGGTGCGTGCGGTGCGACAATGTCCCTCCTATTTGCGGTAACAATGAACGAAGACAACTGGGACTTGGTTCAGATTGCCTTCGGAGGAATCGTAGGAGATAAACAGCATCTCAAGGGACTGAGCGGTTTCAACCCGTATCTTCTCGAAGAAGGTGTGAAGAGAGGTTTCATCAAAGAAATTCCCGGTTCGATCATTCCTTCGGGACTTCTCGCACAGTCACTGTACAAGGGAACGGAACCGTACATCAGAGGAATCACGGGAAATCATGATGCCGTATCGAAATTACTGAAAGATGCAGGCATCGGCGAAGACATGAGCCTCATCACCCTGACGGATGACGAAAGAAGAAAACTTTCCTCAATGATTGCCGTCAGACTCGTTCAGCAGGGCGTAACCACTCCCGTAATGAAGGAATTAACCAACACCCGCTACTATCTCACAGACTGGAGTATGGATGCCGAATCTTTGGCTGAGATTTTGGATGCATGCGGACGTATGCTCTTCCAGGGACTGGGTATTGCGTTATGTCTCAGCGATAAAGATGCTCTCACAGAAGCTATGTCGCTTCGCGATGAGTATGACAGAAAAATTCTCGAAGCTGTTCTTGCACTCGATAAGAAAGGTCTCACCGAGATGGATAACATTCAGTACTTCGACTCCTCGGAAAGCGGATACGGCGGTGTGATTGCGGGAATTGCGATGCGTTACATCGCAGACAGAAACAAACCTGTAATCTCAGTAAACAGTTCCGAAGAGAAAGTGAGCGTTTCCTCAAGAGGAACAACCGCACTTCTCGACAAGGGATTGGATTTATCGAAAGTAATGTTCGATGCATGTTCCGCAGCGGGCGGAGAAGGCGGAGGACACAAAGTCGCAAGCGGCGGTTCGTTCCCCTGCGGAAATGAAAAGATATTCCTTGCCGAAGCAGACAGAATCGTCGGAGAACAGTTCAGTTCCTCCAGGTGACGTTCACTTCGTCTGTCCTGAATCTCTGCTCCACAGTGGTATCTTCTATCGACATTCTCACTCCGGAAGAGTACATCAGATTTCCGAGCCACGCAATCATAGCGCCGTTATCCACACATAATCTTCTGTCGGGTACGAACATCTTCGCTCCGCGTTCTTTTGCCATCTCTTCGATCATGCCTCTGAGACGGGAGTTCTGGGAAACTCCCCCTCCGAGTAATACCTCATCTTTGCCTACGTGGGCCATCGCTCTTTCGGTAACTTCGGCAAGCATTCCGAAGCATGTTTCCTGTACGGAGAATGCGATATCTTCGAGACGGCAGCCTTTCTTGTAAAGACTGATTGCAGCGGTCATGATTCCGGAAAACGAAATGTCCATTCCTTTGACGGAATACGGCAATTCGAGAAGTCTATCTCCTTCTTTCGCAAGCTTTTCGATAGTCGGTCCTGCGTAATATCCCAGGCCCAATTCTCTTCCGAGTTTGTCAAACATATTTCCTATGCCGACATCGAGAGTTTCACCGAAAATACGGTATTTGCCGTCTGCGAATGCGATGATCTGCGTGTTTCCTCCAGAAGCATACAGCAATGCGGGGTCGTGACATCCTGTCGTCGCCCTTCCTATTTCCACATGGGCTACGCAGTGATTCACACCGACAATCGGTTTCTTCAATGAAACAGACAGGGATCTTGCGGCTGTCGCCGCCACTCTCAGACACGGACCCAATCCCGGACCTTTGGAGAATGCCACAACGTCGATATCTTTCATCGTCACGCCGGCTTCTTCCAAAGCTTTGACGATAAGCCCCGGAACTACGTCCGCATGGTGATTTGCAGCCTCTCTCGGATGCAGTCCTCCTTCCGGAGGCCTGTACATATCCAAGACATTTGCTAACACCTTTCTTTCGCTGTCCACGATACCTACGCCGAGCGTGTGGGCGGTCCCTTCAATGCCTAAGGTTATCATCGCACCCCTCCGGATTACATGCTCGGATATAAGCGTCTTCTATGTGATTAAATACGAATGATGCATTCAATGGTGTGATGCAGTTAGACGGCGACGATATCAGCGGACCCGTTACGGGGTATTTTCTTTCGACAATACTGCTGATTCTCTACGGAATCAACGTTCTTACGAATGAATTCGGATTGTTTATTCTCGGAGACTGTACGTTCGTCTATGCGATTCTGGGAATTCTGATACTCATAGTTGCGGGACTGTGTCTGAAGAACTGGTACCTCATGAGCGGTTATATGTTCCTGCTCATCTCGATTGCAACGATCTGTCTTTCCTTAGGAAAGAATGTGTGGTCGTACGAATTCGGAGATGCGGCCAATGTCGTACTGTGTATCGCAACGGTAATGGTTGCATGTATGTGCTACAGAGCCGGAGAGGATGTGCAGGTAGCCGTGAATGTTCTCCTTGCCGCAATGGTTCTGCTTTCAATGAGTCTGTTCGATCATATGTCCGTGGTTCTCGGTCTGATTGCGGTTGTTGCGGGATGTCTTATGGCATACCTGTGCTACGACAGATGGTCTGTCATCCAGGACATGGATGCCGAGTATGAAGGCAGACTTCCGCCTCTGAAGAAGGGCTGAAGGGGTTTTCGTAACAGTTTTGGGAATCTGACTACCCATCATCTTTATTAATAAGGATTGTATCAAGGGGAATATCGGGCCCATGGTCTAGGGGTTATGACGTCACATTGACATTGTGGAGGTCGCCGGTTCAAATCCGGCTGGGCCCACCATCCTAGAATCCGACTGTCGGTTTTCGGCGGTCGGGGTTTATCAAATGTTTCCCGGAGATTTACTATACAGTATCCGGAAGTTTTGCTCCGGATTGCCACAAATCGATTGGATTTAGGTGAATTATATAAGGTCCCATCACTTCACTTGATTCATGAAACAACTCCCTGTGGGCATCCAGGATTTCATAACGGTTCGCAATGAGGACTACTATTTTGTGGACAAGAGCATGCTCATAGGGCAGATACTGAGTCAACGTAAAAACGGCGTATTTCTCTACACAAGGCCGCGCCGTTTCGGAAAATCTCTGAACATCAGTATGTTGGATGCTTTCTTCAACATCAAATACAAAGGAAACACGTGGTTTGACGGATTGGAAATATCGAAACATCCGGAATATGATTCTTTCAAGAACGCATTCCCTGTAGTTCACATCGATTTTAAAGAAGCTGTGTCAAACAATATGGGCGGGTTCCTCAGAAGGTTCAATAACCTCGTTCTCGGAGCCTACAAAGAACACCCGTATCTTATGGAATCAGACATCATGATGGATGATGAGAAAGATCTTTACATGCACCTCATCAAGAAAGACACCGTTCCGGAAGACCTTATGGATTCGCTTAAAATTCTCACCATGCTGTTAAAAAGATATCACGGAGTGAAAACGATTGTCCTTATCGATGAATACGACAGCATCGTAAACAATGTCGAGGACGAGAATCTCCGCAGAAACATTATCGCATTTATCAAAGAAGTGCTGTCATCACTGCTCAAAGGCAATAATTTCCTTCAGCTCGGCATAGTGACAGGCGTCATGCAGATAGTCAAAGAGAACATCTTCAGCGGAACAAACAATCTTTCTGTAAATCATATCCTGGACAAAAGGTATGATGAAATGTTCGGTTTCACAGATGATGAAGTGAAACAGATCTGCATTGATTACGGCCGCCCCGAGAAATTCGAAGAAGCCAAAGAATGGTACGACGGATACCGTTTCGGTGATGCCGACATCTACAACCCCTGGAGTATACTCAGATATGTGGAAGAGGGTTTTGAAACAGGCACATACTGGGCGAATACCAGCGGTAATGAACTGATTTACAAACTCATCTCGGATGCAGACAAAGAACTTTCCGACGATCTGCGGATTCTCGGTTCCGGCGGCACTGTAGTAAGAGATATCTCCACTGCACTGACATTTGATGACCTCAAGGACAGCAAATATGTGTATTCTTTAATGGCGGTTTCCGGATACCTCAAAGCAATACCTAAAGGACAGAAATACGATCTGACGACACCCGAAGGACGGAAATGCATACTGTCAATGCCGAACAGAGAACTGTTCTTTGTGTTCTCGAATCTTATCAACCGTGCGGCGTTCAGGGACGGAGGCGATGAATCAAAACTCACGGATTTCACTGCTGCTGTCACAGCCAATGATGCAGAGGCAATGAAGAGTACACTCTACGAACTCATAGTGGCTGTCAGCTCCCGCGTCTTGAATGATGAGCATTCCTATCAGGCATTTATCACAGGTTTGCTGATGAGCCTCTGCGGAAATTACAATATCAAAGCAGATTTCGAGAACGGAAAAGGATACTATGACATCATGATGACGAGGAAGAAAGGCAACAGCCCCAACATTGTCATCGAACTGAAGAGATCCGAAAACAGCAGATGTCTCGAACATGATGCACAGGCAGCCCTCCAGCAGATTAAGGATAAAGATTACGCACACGGCCTTGAAGGAAAAACAATCCTCTACGGAATCGCATTTTCAGGAAAAGAACCGTTCATCATCTCCGAAGAATTCTGAGAAAAATTACCCGCAACTTTCGGAATACGGTATCCGGAGCAGGGGAGCTCCGGATACCTCTCCTTAGGGTGAAAGGAGCGTCAATGGAGGAAGAAGGGCCCGAAGGCCCGGTTTGTTAATGAGGTTATTCAGATCAGGAATGACTTAATCGTTAGTTCACTGTCCGCGGATGACAAATCCGCTGTTTCCGGTACCGTCCCAGTCGTTCTTGCTGCAGCAGATGTTGTTCCATGTCAGGTAGCCTTCGGTCGATCTGCCTTTCACACTGATGCTGTCGGGGTTGTCTGACAGATCCTGTGTGATGCTGACATTCTTAACTTCACAGTTCGTGATTTTAAGCGATCCGTCCGAAGCTCCTGCGATACCTCCGACATCGCGGTATGCCGCAAGTCCCGTGTTGGATACGGTGCATCTGTCGACTGTACCCGTTGCACATCCGGCAATGCCTCCGACGTAATCGTCTTCACCGGAGACAGTCGATCTGTACACGTTGCAGTTCTCGATTGTTCCGTTGATGTATCCTGCGATACCTCCGACGTACTGAGTTCCGGAGATTTCCGCATACTCGATGCTGAGACCGATTACCGTGCCTTCGGTCTTTCCGAAGAATCCTGCGTATGCACCTGCGGTCACTTTGAAGTTCGACACGGTCTTTCCGTTTCCGTCGAAGGTTCCTTTGAAGTTGTTCACAGGTATCCAATTCTTTCCGTTAAGGTCGAGGTCATTACGGAGGATGACTTTCTCTCCGGCGAATGTTCTTCCTTTGAGGACTTCGTTCGCAAAGTTGTACAGTCCGCCTGCGGTACTGATGTAGAGCACATCGCTGACGAGTGTACAGACGACATTATCCTTGGATTCGAGAACGATCTTTCCGCTTCCGAGTACTGCTTTTGCTTTCGCACCGGATGCTACAGTGATTGATGTAATCTTGACACCGTCTTCGTAAACAGTGTCGCCGACGGTTGCACCGTCGGCACTGTTCCATGTAACCGTTCCTTCCGATCCGGAACCGCCGACGATTATTTCCGCACCTACAGGCTGGTTATCATCTGTGTATCTGAATGTGTTTTCGGATACGGCGACATAGGACACGGATTTGCTTCCGACGGCTGCGGTGCGGATTGCACATGCAGACTTCTCATTGAATTCAGCGGAAAGTGCAACTGTTCCGCAGTCTGTGAATTTGCATCCTTTGACTGTGATGTCCTGTGAACCGCAGTTCTCCGCATTCACGGCAATGACATAGCCGGAGAACTCGGTGTTCTTGATTGCGATCTTTCCGGATGAATCGGAATCCACCGCTGTGATGCTGTTCTGTTTTACAAAAGAACAGCCGTTGATATTGATGTTGATGTTCTTCTCGGAAACACCGTTTACGGTGAAACCGCCGATTCCGATACAGTCGTAGAGAGATACTGTAATATTGTTCCCGACTGCAGATGCATCCACAGTGAATACTCCGTCGATCTCTGCGTTGTTTCCGTATACGGTTACGCTGTTCTGTATTCCGCATGCAGTTCCGACATCCGCACCGGGTTTGCAGTAAAGCACCGAGCTTCCTGCGGAGACTGCTTCCGAGAGTGTTTTGTAATATGATTTTCCGTCGTAAACCGTGTTTCCGTCTGTGTAATCGGATTCGGTGATTCCCGCGGGAAGTGTGACAGCCGCGACAGCGGATGCTTCTTCGGAAATCTGAATTTTGTAATCTGATTGTTTTGTATCGATGTTGTTCCCGACCGTTACCTCTTTTTCCGCCTCGAGGGACCTTACATATGCGGCTCCCGCAAGGGCGGCGAACGCAAGAGCGATAACGACCAGGGATGCGACCACCATTTTCGTCTGAATTCTCATTGTATTTCCTCCCCCGGATTCTTCCGGGAATATCCCCATTACCGGGGGCACGGGTGAAGATCCGTCCTTTCGGCGGATGGTTTCGGAATCAGGATCCGCGGAGAGCGAATCACTCCCTTCCGACAGATTACGAAATTCGTAAGAAGGAAGTTTGTTTGTTCTTTCCGTCTTCAAATTAAAAATGCACTAATGTCTATTTAATACATACGACTAATTGATTAAAATAAGACAAACTTGTTTGAATGTATACACGGTTGATATTAAGTCTACATATCATTGAATCGATATCGGTGAATATGACACAATTTTTGGGTAAAATTGCAATAATAATACCAAATTATTGTATTACAAAATTTAATGAATTGTCTTCTTTAATGCGAAATTCGAAAAATACGAAAAATCGATAAAATTTTCATGCAAATATGATATTAAATCTCAAAAAACAACCTGTTTTTCACCTGTTTTTGACTGATATTGTGAGTCAATTATTAGAGTAAAAAGTAATATGAACATCCGAAGGAGATGCCGATGAATTCCCGCGAGAATGCGATTTCATGCCTCGTATGTCAGGCACACGATTACGTACCGACGTTCCTTTTCGACACGTCGTTATGTTCCGCGGTTACAGGCATACCGATGACGGACATCTTCGGAAACAACAGTTACAATCCCGAACTCGCTGCAAAGGCGATAGTCGGTTCGAGAAGATTCTTAGGACACGATATGACCGTAGGCGCACTTGCGGGCATGGACTACCGCGTATTCGGTGCGGAGATGAAATACAGTAAGAATTCTCCGATGATGATTGTAAAGAGAGCATTCGGAGACCCTTCCGATTTGTTTAAACATGAACCCGAAGAAATCGATTCCCCGTCGATTCATGCATATGCGAAAGGATTCTCACTGATCAGAGAAAATGATGCGGAAGTAACACTCTGCGGGATGATGCCTGCACCGTTCTCGATAGGCTGTATGCTGCGGGGATTGGAACCTATGCTCATGGATACAATCGCCGAAAAGGAGTATACTGAAGAACTGCTTAAATTCGCGATGAAAACCGGCAGGATTGTAAGAGATATAATTCTCAGTGAAGGGAATCCCGACTTCGGAATGGTTACGGGTGCGTTTGACAATCCCGACATTATGTCTTTAGAAGATATCAGAAAATGCTGTCTGCCGGGAGTTGAGAGAAATCTCAGGAAAATAAAGGAATGCGGAATACCTTCGGTGTACCATCCGCACGGACAGTTCACGAAGGAACCGGGAGAGAGTCTTGTAAATGATTACCGTACTATGAGTATCGACTGTCTTTACTACGGAGAGAATAATGAACATTCTTTTATGGGTAAGATAACTAAGGGAGATTTCTCTCTGATGGGCGGAATAGATACGTTCACTACGATCTATCTCGGAGACGAGAGAAGAGTTGTATCGGATACGGAAGATGTTCTGAAAGCGATGGACGGAGTTCCGTATACGTTTACGTGTTCTTGTTCGGTTGACGGGGATTTGGATGTGCGGAAGATGAAAGTGATGATTGATACTGTTAAGCGGTACAATCGGGGTAATTATAGTAGATAGAATAAAGGGAAGAAGGGCCTGGAGGCCCTGTTTTATCAAACCGCCATACGGTTCATGAGTCAATCCGATGTCCACTCAATTCTATTTCTTGACAACCCATTTCCCATTGCTGTCAGATGATGATTGATAACCATCCGCAACAAAAGAAACCACATCAGTAATATTTACGATTG
>CAZDCU010000016.1:16584-28824 GCA_964504055.1 uncultured Methanomassiliicoccales archaeon | reverse complement strand
CGGGTTCGGAATGGGACCGGGTGTTACACCGCCGCTATGGCCGTCGTACCGAAACCTTGTATTGTCAACAACTATATAAGGATTTATATTAACAACGTTAATAACACGGCAATTAATCCGCCGATTATTCCCGTGGAGCAGTTGTTGGCGTATTTGCTCATCTGACCTTTCGTTTCGAATGTAGCTCCGAATAAGCTGTCCAACATACATCCGATGACTCCCGCAATCATCGGCATTACGATGAGAATATTGTAATTGAATCCGAAAATCACGGTCCAACCTACCAATGTTACAAACACGGATGCCGCAATGCATACAACAGTTCCCGTAACAGAGATACCTCCGTTTGTTCCCGGTGCGACTTTCTTCATCGTAGTAATCAGGTAGGCATTCGGATCTCTTGTACCGATTTCGCTTGCAGCCGTATCTGCAGCGGCAACGGCAATCGTTGCGATGTATCCGACTGTCATCAGATTGTAGTGCTCATTCAACGTAATCACGTTGATCAAAGCGAATATGATACACGGTAAGGCTACGCCTATTACATTCTTCGAAGTACGTTCTCCGTGTGTCCCTTCCTGCAATCCTTTCTCTCTTTTCTTACTGAATCCTGTCAGTGTCGCAACGAATCCGATTGCGGCAAACACAATCAGCAGTATCAGCCACATTGCAGAACCGAACAGACCGATAACAAAACCCGTCGCAACGGCTGCAAGACTTCCGTCTTTTGTAAGAAGACCGAACCTGTATGCCGCAACCGACAGCACTATCGACAGCACCGCCACGCAAACGACATCCATCCACGGTTCGGAGAAAATAAACAGGGTATCACTCTCTGAGTTTTTCGAGTATGAGTGTAGCGTATTCCACTGCAAGTTCTTTTTCGGAAAGAGGGTAGAACATAATCTTTCCCTGGGGATACAGAGTGACTTCCATTTCCTTCCAGGACATTACGAGCATGAGTCCGCCTTCGTTTCTTTTGATTTCGAATTCGTCTTTCAGTATTTCTGATACCTTATCCAAATCGAAATCGAATGTCTCCGACGGCGACGCCATCAAAGCTTTTCCGCCGCAGAGTCTCGTGACGTTGAATCTCATTCCGTAAGTCCCTCCATCGTTCTGATGACTTCTTTCCTGAAATCTTCAAGCGATGATTCGTTGATAATCATCGTATCCGCAAGAGCAATCGTTTCCGCCAATCCCCATGAGATTTCACGCCTATCGCGTGCTTCGAATTCTTCGATGTTCTTGGGGGCATCTTCTCTGTTACGTTTGATCAATCTCTCATATCTTGTACGGGGAGAAGCGAATATCGCAACGATATGAACATCCGAAGTAAGATTTTTATAAGCTCTCACTTCGTCCATGCTTCTGCATCCGTCTATCATGAAGATATTTCCGTGCATTCTTTCGACCGCACGTTTTGCCCAGATGTCGAATCCGTGTCTTTCTCTCTCGATGTTTGCGAACTGACCCACTGTCAGATCTTTATCTTCCGCAGATCTCTGTGAATAGGTTTCCCTGACGATGTCTCCCATCCTCAGGAAGGGAATTCCCGTGCTGTTTGCGGCACAGAGGAATTCCTCCTTACCGGAACCCGGCATACCTGCGGTAACGATAATCTTCATAAAATCACAGCAGATTTCCCGAAATGTTTGTAAGTTTTCTCTCACAGTACATACATCTGAGTACCGGAGGGTTCTTTGAAATTACATCAAACTCGGGTTCGATAGGCTCACCCATGTTGGTGATGCATCCGGGGTTGCTGCATCTCGCAAGACCTACGACATGGTCTCCGATATCTACGTTGAATTTGTTCGCAACGTAATAGTCGCGGATGATTACAATCGTAGCCTGAGGTGCAATCAGTGCAATCTTATCCACGGTTTCCTGATCCAATTCACGGTCTTCGATCTTAACGACATCTTTCCAACCGGATTCCATCTTGTTGGAGTAAACGTGCATTACAACGATTACAGTGGAATCGATTGTGTTCTCGTTTACACCGAGAATCTGCAGAACGTTGAGTGCCTGTCCCGATGTGATGTGATCGATAACCGTACCGTTTCTGATGGGTGCTGCTTTAATTTCTCCCGACATCAGAGTTCGCCTCCCATTACAGATGCCAGTAAAGCCATCCTGATAGGTATTCCGTTGAAGGCCTGTTCGAAGTATTTTGCATGATCCGTAGAATCTACCTCAGGTGCAATCTCATCCACTCTGGGGAGAGGGTGCATCACAATCAGATCTTTCTTCGCTTCCCTGAGTGCTTCGTTATCCACTCTGTATAATCCCGCGACTTTCTTGTACTCATCGGGATCGGGGAATCTCTCTTTCTGAATGCGTGTGACGTAGAGAACATCCGCATCCTGAATGACATCATCTAACTTGTCTGTGATGTAAGGGGTGCATCCTTCGGCTTTCAGTGATTCAATGATGTCGCTGGGCATCTGAAGCGATTCCGGAGATACGAACGAGAGTTTCGCACCGAACATTGTGAGTGCGTGTGAAAGCGAATGAACGGTCCTTCCGTACTTCAGGTCCCCGAGGAGAACGATATTGAGTCCGTCGATGCATTCTTTCGATCTTTTCATTGTGAAGAGGTCGAGAAGTGTCTGTGTGGGATGGGATCCCGCGCCGTCTCCCGCATTGATTACGGGACTTGATGCGACATTCGCGGCAAGTCTTGCCGCACCTTCGTTAGGGTGTCTGAGCACGATTGCGTCACAGTAGGTGTCGACCATTCTGATTGTATCCGCAAGAGTCTCACCTTTGGTCATGGATGTCATCGAAGTCTGTGTTACATCCATTACGTGCAGTCCCAATCTGTATGCCGCACTCTCGAAGGACATCCTGGTTCTTGTCGAAGGTTCGAAGAACAGATTTCCGAGAATCTTTCCTTCGAGACATTTCGTACGCTTCTCGCCTTTGGCGTAGGGAAGCATGGTTTCCGCAAGATCCATGATGTATTCAACATCCTTCCTGGAGAAGTCTCTCATCGAGACGATATCCTTTCCCTGAAGGTTCACATCGTTGCTCATGTTTTACGTGATACCCTTCTTCCTATAAATGGTACGTGCGAGTAGTTATTAACGACAAGAGGATACCGCGTCATATGTTGGATGTCACAGCGCATTCGCAGAGAGGCAGGGTCTGCGAGTACAGGAGATCGGACGCATCTGTCGTAACGCCCTATGTGATGAAAGTAACCGATTGCAACAATCCTTTTCATATCACAGCGGACAACGGTAAGAGAACACTTCACGTCATGGATGTATCCGTATCCTTAGACGAGGGTCTGCTGACATCCGAATCATCCGATGTGTACACGGAACCTGTTCTGAAAGACGGCGTGTGTGTTATCAGATTGCCTTTCAACGGAGAAATTCCCGAGGGAACAGAAGTACTTGTAATAGCCAACGGTTACGAACTCAGGGACGATGCACGTAAACTGGTGAAGACAATCATCGACATCAGAGAGAAAGCGGGATACAACGTTCTTATCTGCGCACCGGGACTTGCCGATGCATCCAATTTGGCTTTGCTGGCATATATGGGAATCGATGTGTTTGACGATTCTGTCGCAAGAGCATTCGGAATCAATAAGATAATGTCGATGCCCGAAGGACTGTCTGTCTGCGATGAAGACATGACGGAATACAACGTGTCCGCTATGGAAGAAGAATGCCGTAAAGTGAGATTATTCACCGAAGGCGGAAGACTGAGAGAATTGGTCGATCAGAGAGAATTCTCTTCACCGATTTCCGTGGCAACACTCAGGATATTCGACGACGAAGGCTATGCGTATCAGGAAGAAGCCTGTTCCACTGTCGGATGCAGGTTCGCATGCAACACCGTTCAGGCACTGAGAAGACCGGATGTCCTCAGATACAGACGTATGATTCTCGAAAGATATCATAAACCGGCACACAAGCGCATTCTCCTGCTTCTGCCGTGTTCCGCAAAGAAACCGTATCATATTTCCAAAACACACAAGAGATTCGCATCTGCGATTCACACTGCATCTCACGACACTCTTGTTCACGAAGTAATCATAACATCCCCTCTGGGTATTGTTCCGAGGGAATTGGATACGTTCTATCCCGCAAACTCATACGACATACCTGTCACGGGAGAATGGAAACCCGAAGAGAAACAATTCATCAGAGACATGCTTTCGCACCTTCTGGAACAGGGTTATGACAAAGTTATCTCACACCTCGGAGAGGACACGGATCTTATCAGAGGATTATGCGAGATGGAAGAGACCGTAGTCGGAGATCCTACATCGCCTGCATCTCTTACCAAACTCGACGAAACACTGAGAGCCGCCGCAAAAGGAATCAAATGCGGTAACTATGGAGAAGACAGAAGGGAAACCGTCCGTTCCGTTCTCGGATTCCAGTTCGGAAACGACGTGGCCGAGGCAATAATGGAAAACGGTACCGTCTGTATCGGAAAGTTCCCTTATTGGAAGATTATCAGAGACAACGTTCAGTTGGGAATGATGACTGCCGAGAGAGGAATGATTTCTCTTACGTTGGACGGTGCAAAGATTCTCGCATCCATGAACAGAAATGTTGTGGAAATGATGGATTTCGAGCTGAAAGGAAATCTTTTCGCCGTGGGTGTCGTGAAAGCAGACCCGTCCATCCGCATAGGCGACGAAGCGGTAATTGTACTCAACGGAGTTGTCAAAGGAGTCGGTGTCGCCATGATGTCCGGCAGGGAAATGACCGAACTCAGCCGCGGAATAGCCGTAAGGATAAGACACAAATCGAAATGACAATCGGTCGATCGGGGACATAGCCAGATCATCCGTTCATCAATCACCGAACGGTGACCTCCCCCCTTTTCGGTTATATACTGAATGTACGGTGTTAGTATTGCGGGCAGCGAAGTGCTGTCCTAAACCCTCCTGGCAGAGGGGAACATACAACCTATCCCACACATTCTTTCTATCCGCCCCTCTGCCTGCTACATCCCGGCGCGGAGGGCATTCATTTCTTCTGAGATTCTCTTTCGTTCACTTTCGTGACGGTACCCAACAGTATGAGGCATATCGACACAATCATAATTGCGGCACCGATGCCTCCGAGAGTTGTCTTCGGTTCTGTGTTAAGCATAAGCGGAAGCGCCATCACTATTGCTCCGACGAGGAACATAACCGCCGCCGTAATCAGAATCTTTGCAGACCTATCCATGTTACCCTCATTGCATGATGTCTATTTGATATGCACCTTGACAGTCTTTATTGCGGATGCAGTATACTGTCACCTATGCAGAGAATTCTCTTCGTCTGTCACGGCAACATCTGCAGAAGCCCCATGGCCGAGTTCATAATGAAAGATATCGTCAGAAAACACGGTTTTGATGACGTAATCATAGAATCATGCGCCACAAGTACGGAAGAAATCGGCAACGACATCTATCCTCCGGCGAAGAGGGAATTGGAGCGTCACGGAATTTCATACAAATCAAGATCCGCAAGACAGATGACCTCTTCCGATTACGGAGATTACGATTACATTATAGCAATGGACAGAAACAATCTGCGTAACATGAAACGTTTCGTCGGTAACGATCCGGAAAATAAGGTGTCATTGATGATGGATTTCGCCGGAGAGCACAGAGATGTTGCCGACCCGTGGTATTCAGGGGATTTCGAGAAAACATTCAATGAAATCTCGGAAGCATGCGAAGCATTCTTCAGAGATATTCTCAGTAAAAAGAAATGATTTCGGGAGGGTTTCCCCTCCCTGAATTAATGCGTTTATTCGACTTTTGTCCTGTTGAGGAACTTCGGACCGATCCAGCTCAGGTCACCCATGAGGTGCATGAGAGCAGGTACCATGAATCCGACCATGAGGAGACCCTCGATGAGGATACCGACACCGAGTGCGAATCCGAATTCCTGAAGCATGGATGAGCTCGTGAAGAGCATGGTAAGGAAGGTACCTCCCATGATCAGCGAACACAGGGATGTAACAGGTCCGGCTTTCTTGACAGCGTCTTCGATTGCATCGTGGTTGTCCATTCCCCTGAGCTTGTTCTCTCTTATCCTGGTGGTAAGGAAGATATCGTAATCCATACCGAGTCCGAGGAGAACGACGAACAGCACAATAGGTACGAGCCAGAGCACAGGTATGTTCAGGAGGTTTCCGAACACGAGGTGTGTCAGTCCGACTGTTGTCATGATACTTGCGACGATTGTAAGCATCGACCTGATAGGTGTAAGGTAGCTGCCGAGGATCAGGAACAGGAGCACGATAAGTGCGACAATCACAACGACTTTGATGAAGTTGAACTGACCGATAACATCGTTCGAAACATCTTCCATCACAGCGGATGTTCCTGCGACGTATGTCTTGTTCATGAGTACGGAGTATGTTGTGTCGTATCCGTTCTCACCGTGGAAGTCGTTCCTGATGTCTCTTACGAATGTCATGGTGTTGTCCGACATAGGCTTCTCGGATGTGATGACCATCATGTTGACGTAGTTACCTTTGTCCGAGAGGATTCCGGTACCGCAGTTGAGGATGTAATCGATGACGTTCGCAACTGTAACTGTTGCTGTACCGGTCGAAGTTGCTCCGATAACCTGTGAGTAGGCAACATCCCTCAGTGTTGCAGAGGCCGATATGGGTGTATCCAACACTTTTGTGACGTATGCTTTGACTGCCGAAGGCATCTTCGATTCGAGCATTGTGTTAATCATGGTGGCGGTAGCTGTCACTCCTGCTACTTCGTACTGTTTTTCGACCTCAGTGTAGAGAACCTGCCATGAGTTGATTCCGCTGACTGTACTGACGATTCCTTCTTTTGTTACGGCTCCGGTTGTTTTATCGACGACATCTCCGTATTTTTCAGAGATTTTATTGGAGATCTTCATGATTGCGGGAACGGTTGTTGCGAGTGCAGTATCTGTCCAAATCAGATACGGTGTCTCAGTCGTTTTGCCGTCTGAACCGATCATATAGCCCTTATCTTTCACAGCGGACTCTTTGAGTTCGATGACGATGTACGTAGGCATGATCATACCTCCGTCTGCTTCGTCCATGATTGCGTTAAGTCCGTCGATTGCTTCCGTCTTAGGCATGATGCTGATCATATCTGCGGAATCGTCGCTGGTGGCGAATATGTAGATCATAGGTGCCATGAGGACGATACCTACAACAACAATCACTGCTGCATACTTGCGTGTGACGTGTGCGAGCCATGCGAAGTATCTCTTGGAGAGTCTGCATACTTTTGCGTATACGCCGTTGCTCTCTCCGCTGTCGACTTTCCTGTATTTGTCGATGTTGGAGGGCCAGAAGACTTTCTCTCCGATGAGGTTGATGAGCGCAGGTGTGAATGTAAGCGCAGCGATCAATGCGATGACGATACCGAGAGCGAGGACGATACCCATAGTCCTGACCATGGAGAACGAACAGATCGAAAGTGCACCGAATCCGATAACGACCGAAAGTCCGGATGTGAACACAGATTCACCGGCCCACTGAACGGCTGTCTTGAGAGCTGTTGCGTGATCCGCACCGTTCTTGAGTTCGTCTCTGTACCTTGAGATGATGAATAACGAGTAATCGCAACCTGCACCGAGCATCGTGACGAGAATCAAAACCTGTGTGATGTAGAACACACCCATGACACATCCGACTCCGTAGAGTCCCGTAAGTGCCACACCGTATGCCATACCGACTACTGCAGGCGGAAGGATTGCCGTTACGAGTGAGCAGAAGAAGAGTCCGAGGAGAACGAAGATGAGTGCGATACTGATAGGATCGATCTTTGCGATATCTTCGTTGGACGACTGTTCGGTATCGTAGTTGATTGCGTCGTTACCTGTGACGTATGTTGTAAGAGATACAGCTTCTTTGCCTGCATCTGTGAGAGTCTTGTTTACATTGTCTTTTGCTTCGGAAACGAGTGTCCTGATGTTTCCTGTTTCGTTTGCAAGACTGAAACCTTCGCCCGACTGAATTGCAATCATGGCGATACCGGTCTTTGTGGAATCTCCCTTACTGTATTCACCGTAATAAGAAGCAGTTGCCTGACCGTTGTATTTGTCGTTCAGCTTGGTGCTGAATTCACTGTATACAAGTTTTGCAGCATCGAGTTCGTCGCTGCTGTTGTATGATATAACAAGAATCTCGGAAAGATCTACCGAGTCGCTGAAGTTTTCACTAATCAGTTTCTGTCCGTCTGCACCCTCTGAGCTGAGTCCCGACATCTGAGTGAGATCGTATTCGAGGACATCATTCGATTTGAGGATGAAAGGTACGGAACAGAGTAAAACAACGATCCAAAGTGCGATTATCACTTTGGAGTGTTTTTCAATGAAATCCGCTAATTTTGCGAACATGTGTATTCACTGAATCACGTGTAATCATAATGTGTATTTAACCGTTTTGAACATGCTCAAAACATTGATTGAGCAGAGTTGTGTTTGTTCAATAATTATTTTGACCGATGTGCCTTAAAACAGGGATAAATAACGATTTATAGAGTGTATATTGAAAATTATAATTGAAATACAATAGAATGAGGAATTCCTAACATCATCAAATCAAAAGTTTGCTCAAAAATATCGGAATTGATTTTGAGTACACTCAAAAGTTTATGTATGATGAGTTGTTAACTCTGATTTGACCAAAGATATGGCAGCAATCAAAGAGCTCGGGGACATCCGCACAACGATCGATGACAAACGTGAGAAATCACGTAAATGCATCATGGAAGCATCATTGGCGCTGTTCTACGAGAACGGATATCAGAAGACGACTATCAGAGACATAATAAAGAAAGCCGGAATCCTCAACGGCAGTCTCTACAACCGTTTCAAGAGTAAAGAAGAGATTCTTCTCAATATCGTCACGGATATGCTTCACGTGACACTGAAGGAGTGCGAAACACTCCTGAAAGACGAAAGAGATATGGTCGTCGCCGCCGCACTGCCTACGGCGTTGGAAATTTATGTGTCAAGCCGTTCCCCGAAAGCTGCGGATCTGATATACGAAGTCCACAGACTGTGGTCTGCCGTTTCCGAATACAGAGAAATGAATACCAAATGGCTGAGGAATTACTTCGAAAGATACGGTATCACTCTGACAAACATGCTCGATGCGGATATGAGCTTCCTCATGTTACTGGGAGCAACCGGAAACATCTGCGGTTATTACGCAAACGGCGGTACCGAAGATTACAGAAAAGTACTGCGTTATTTGGTATATCATATCGCAACGGGACTCAAAATGCCTGTTTTCGACATCGACAGTACATTGGATAAGATTATCTCGATTATGGAGAAATGTCATATCACACTGTATGATGACGGTGAAGATCTGATGGTACTTCCGGTCGATACGAAAGCCGAGAACTGACACAGTCGTTTTCTCTTCTGTCATCCCCGGAAGGGGATGACACATTTCATCTCAGACATAAATCAATCGAAACGGTATTCTGTAAATTATCCGGACAAAAGGCTCTGCCTGGGTCAAAGTTATCTCAAAAATAAAGATGAGTGCGAGCGCCGGGATTCGAACCCGAGTTCTAACCTTGGCAAGGTTAAGTGATAACCAGCTACACTACGCTCACACGGGTAATCCGTAGATATGCTGGTCCCATATAAACCTTTTCAATGACCGAAAGACAGTGGCGGTGTCTGTGCTCTTACCATTCCTATAAATACTCTTCACCTATACGAGTATCAGAATCAGGTAAGGTGTCTGAGTCAGTCTCAGGCAGAAGGAATGCATTATCATGATCAGTAAATTCACGGATTTGGGCATCCCCGAGGATGTAGCTAAAGCAATGGACGAAATCGGTTGGGAAGAGCCCACACCTATACAGGAAGCTTCGGTTCCTATGGGATTGGAAGGCACCGATCTTTTCGGACAGGCACAGACAGGTACCGGTAAAACAGGTGCATATGCATCGATTGTTCTCGGAAGGATACCTTCGGGACAGCAGACCCCGTCTGCCATCGTTCTTGTTCCTACAAGAGAACTCGCACTTCAGGTTGCGGATCAGTTCGATCTTCTTTCGAAATACACAGGTCACAAGACCGTCCCCGTTTACGGCGGATCGGGAAAGAAAGCCGATATCGACGTTCAGATCAAATCGCTTCAGAACGGTTCGGATATCATTGCAGGTACTACCGGACGTGTAAGAGACATGATTAAAAGAGGTGCACTGAACCTCACCAAGATCAAAGTCCTCGTTCTCGACGAAGCGGACAGAATGCTTGATATGGGATTCATCGAGGATATCGAAGTTATTATGTCGTCGATGCCCAAGGAGAAACAGGTTCTTCTGTTCTCGGCAACAATGACCGAGGATGTCAAGAACCTCGCTTACGATTACATGGACAAGCCCAAGGAGATTACCGTCTCCCAGGATGAAGTTGTTCTCGATCTCACAAAACAGTATTACATCTCTGTGGGAAGAAGAAACAAGATCTGGGCCCTCTGCAGGATTCTTGATATCGATAAACCCAAGGCGGTTATTTTCTGTCAGACCAAGAAGATGGTCGACATTCTCGATGAAAGATTATCCGAACTTCACTACAAAGTGGAAGCAATTCACGGAGATTTACCTCAGTCCAAGAGGGAAAAAGTCATTCAGGATATCAAGGAAGACAAGACGGATATTCTCATCGCAACCGATGTTGCCGCGAGAGGTCTCGATATCGATGATATCACATACGTTATCAACTACGATATGCCAGATGACATCGATGTGTACATCCACCGTATCGGAAGGACGGGACGTGCCGGTAAAGAAGGTACTGCGATTTCCTTCGTAACATCCGAGGAAGAGCACATCATCAGAGAATTCGGACACCGTATCAGCGGAATGGTCATCGAAAAGCGTGAAGTTCCCGAAGAAGAGGGAATGAAAGACACTGTGAAGAAAGTCATCGATTACGACCAGCTTGCGGACGTCTTCGGAATGGTGAAGTTTGAGCTGAATATCGGTAAGAACGACGGTTACGGAAAAGTTTCCCTTGCGGATTTCATCATCAGGAACACAAGAATCCATGACAACGCAATAGGAAAGATTCAGATTGGCCCCGATACGTCTGTTGTGGAAGTTCACAAAGACTACGGAAACAGGATGACCAAAGACCTTACCAAGTGCAAACACAAAGGCAAGTACATCACGGTCAAAGTCCTTCAGAAGTAAACATCTTCATGCGATATCTTTTCGGAGATATGCGATACATATCTCCGGGAGGATTTTTCCTACAGAATTTTTCAGTAAGTTCCGGCATACCGGAACATTAAATGTAAATGAAAAAAGAGAAGGGCTTGCGCCCTTCCGGTTTTACTGCTCGATAACGACGAGGATATCTCCGATCTGAAGTGTATCCACGGCTTTTCCGTTGAGCATGAGTTTCTTCTCGAATTCGAAGTACTCGGAAGAGAGTTCGATGGTCTTTCCGTTTACGTCGAATGCGATAGGTCCTTTCGAGAGATCCTCTGCGGCCTTCATCGGGTTGAGTTTTGCAATCTCGGCAACCAATGCTTTCGCATCCGCTTTGAATGCGGGTCCGAGTTTGGAGTGCACGGGTTTGACCGCTGTGTACTCTTCAGTCAGATCCGCTTTCTCGACAAACTGAAGCTCTTTGGCCTTGACTGTTTCCGTGATGTCCGCTTTTGCGGGTTCGAGAATCTTTGCGGCTCCGCCGATTAACTGAACAAGCTGAAGTTCCGCGTTCAGTGCAATCTTCTTATCGGATTTCCATCCGCGGATGGATGCGATTACATCTTTGAGAGACTCTCCGACTTTTTCGGCGTCTTCGTCGATCATGATAGGCTCGGGCCACTGTGCGAGGTGGATACTCTTGACACCCTCGAATTTCAGGAAGTGTTCCTGATAGACGTCCTCGGTGACGTGGGGCATGAAGGGTGCGAGGAGTTTGACTGCTCCGAGGAAGACGTTGTACAGTGTGTATTTCACTGCCTCGTCGTTCCTTGTCTTGACCATTTCAACGTAGTGGTCTGCGAACTCGTGCCAAATGAAGTTCTCGATGTCCCTCATTGCTTTGTCGAAGGTGTAGTTGTCGAGATATTCCGTAACGGATTTGACTGTCCTGGAATATCTGCTGATAATCCATTTGTCCGAAGGTCTCAGATCCTTGCACTCTGCAGGCTTCTTATCGAGGAATCTGCTGATGAACTGTCCGATGTTGAAAACTTTGTTACAGAGTTTTCTTCCTCTGACAACATCCTTCTC
>CAZDCU010000016.1:0-16484 GCA_964504055.1 uncultured Methanomassiliicoccales archaeon | reverse complement strand
TCTCTTCCCCAGAATGTGTTGTATAACGCAGATCCCGAAGAATCCATCCATGTGTCGAAGACATCCGTGCATCCGACGAACTCGGTGCATCCGCACTCGGGACATTTGTCGACAGGTGCTTTGTCCTCGGTAGGGTCGCAGTAGCACATTTCTTTCGTTGCGCACACTGCGTGACCGCATTTCTTACATTCCCAAATCGGAACGGGTGTCGCGAAGATACGCTGTCTTCCGAGGACCCAATCCCACTGAAGGGAATTGGCCCAATCTTTGAGCCTGATCTTCATGAACTCAGGGTACCAGTTGATTTCGTCCGCTCTCTTGAGAACTTCGTCCCTGAATTCCAGTGTTTTAAGGAACCACTGAGGTACCTGAAGATATTCTATGGGGGAGTGACATCTCCAGCAGATGGAAACCTGCTGAGGATTGTCTTCCTGTTTGACAAGAATTCCCTGTTCTTTCAGATCGTTGATGGATGCCTCACGTGCTTCCTGCACGGTCATTCCCGCATACTTACCTGCGAGTTCGGTCATCCTTCCCGATTCGTCGATACCTTTCTCGAGTTCGAAGTGGTATTTCATGACCCATTCCAAATCGTCTTTGTCACCGATGGTACAGATCATGACGTTTCCTGTTCCGTACTCCATCTTGACCTTCGGGTCTGAGATAACTTTAACGTGCCTTCCGAAGAGAGGTGTAATCAGTTCCTTTCCGATGAGGTGCTGTTTCTCTTTGTCATCGGGGTGTACCGCCACGGCTTTGCATGTGCAGAGGAGTTCCGGCCTTGTCGTCGCAATCAGGACGTAATCATCCTTGCCGCCGTCGGCAATCATGAATTTGATGTAATTGAGTTTGTTGACATTGTCCTTGTATTCGACTTCCGCATCTGCGAGAGCGGTCATACATCCGGGACACCAGTTGACAGGGTAGTTTCCTTTGTAAACAAGACCTCTGTTGAAGAGTTCCACGAAGGATAACTGCGTAATCTTCCTGTAGTAGGGCGCATCGGTCTGATAGTAAATGCTGGGATCCATGGATTCGCCGAGCATCTCGAACTCATGGGTCATCTGACCGATCTTTTCGTTTGCGAACTCTTCGCAGAGTTCCCTGTATTTCTTTCTGGGAGTGTCGAGTTTTGTGATGTGGTATTTCTTCTCGACCCTGACCTCAATAGGAGTTCCGTTTACATCGAAACAGAGAGGGAAGAAAACGTTCATTCCTTTCATTCTTCTGTAACGGGCTGCGAAATCTATGAGCGAATAACCGGTCGCATGACCGAGGTGAAGGGTTCCCGATGCGTATCTCGGGGGGTTGTCGATGCTGTAGACCTCTTTATCGGACTTGGGGTCGAAGCGATAGACCTTCTCATTTTTCCACATCTCCTGCCAGCGTTTCTCGATTGCTGCGGAATCATACTGCGACATAACTGACGGTAAGAACAATCCTTATAAAAAGAAATGCGCGCGCGTGAATGGTATTGAGTACGGGAATGTGACAAATAGCATTGTGTATGTATCCGTAACGAAGGAAGAAGGTCCCGGAACATGATAATAAGTGCCAGCAGGAGGACGGACATACCGGCGTTTCATTCGGAATGGTTCATGGAAAGAATCAGAAGCGGTTACGCCATGGTAAGAAATCCCGTTGCGGAAGATGTTGTGTACCGTGTGGATCTGAAACCGGAAAACGTGGATTGTTTATCTCTGATTTCAAAGAATCCGAAGCCGATTGAGAAGTATCTCGATGAGTTACGTGAATCATACGAAATACTGTTCCAGATAACCGTGAATCCTTACGGGGTTGATACGGAACCGAATGTTCCCGATACAGATGATGTTATAGATTCTTTCATCCGTATTTCCGATATTCTGGGTAAAGGACACGTGATGTGGAGATATGACCCTGTAATATTCAACGATGAATATGACATTGATTTCCACAGAAAATCATTTGATTATATCTCGGACAGACTGAAAGGACATACGGACAGATGCATTTTCTCGTTTCTGAGTATTTATGATAAAATAATCCACGTCAGAGGATTACGTCCCGTATCCGATTCTGAAAAAGACACTTTCATGAAAACAGTTCATGAAATATCGGTAAGAGATAACATCGAAATGTCTTCATGCTGTTTCTCCGCAGAAAAATACGGAATAGCAAGAAGAGGGTGTACCGACGGTAAACTTCTGAAAAGTCTCGGTATTCCGTTCGATCCGAAATTATCGCATTACAGGGACGGATGTCTCTGTGTCAGAAGTATAGATGTCGGAGCATACGACACATGTATGCACTGCTGCACCTACTGCTACGCGAACGATCCCGACGGAAGAAAACGTTCCTCCGCACAGTATGACATGCATTCCGAGATGCTGAACGACTCTCCGAAAGACACAGACAGAGTAATCGAATTAGGCAGCCGTATCAACCGCAGAATAACCGACTTTGTCTGAGACAGAGGATATTTTCGATAACGATATATTTCCAGTCAGTATCCTGTCAGTCATGTCGGCCACCGTGAAGAGTTATCTTGTGAGGAAGATCGACAGAGACAATCACGTCATCTGTTTCAATCCGGAAAAACACGGAAAAATCACGGGGTCTAGATTTCTGGCGGTTATCGGTAAAGATTCCTTCATGTCTGAATTCAAGGCCGCCTGTCTCATATCAAGGATGTATTCCGAGTATGAGCCTACCAAATACACCGAAGCGGGAGACATCATCGAACCGATTATCCGTTCTTATGTAAGAGACAATTGGCAGGAATTGCTGGGAGAGAAATTACAGCTCGGGAACGGAGATAAGATTACGGTGGAGGATCCCGTGGAAAAGAGGGACTGCCACTATGACCACTTCGGTTCCGAACCTGTTTTCGGAGGGTTGGTCGACGGTTACATCCGTATCAACGGAAGCAGAAGGGCTGTTCTTGAGATCAAGACTTCATCGCACAGGGATGCGTGGGAAGACGGAAAGATTCCGGAAGGATATCTGCTTCAGGCCTCACTTTATGCGGAATTGTCGGGATTGGATACGATTGTCTTTGCAGTGGGATTTCTTGAGGATGAAGATTACGACAGTCCGAAGGATTGGGTTCCGGATAACGGTAATTTCCTTATTGTGTCAGTACACAAGAAAGACATCGCCGATGAGATGTCATATGCCGAAGAATGGTTCAGAAAATACATTCTCAGAGGCATGACTCCGAAATGGGAAGACAGAGATGCCAAGGTTGTAGGATGTTTCATTCAGAGAGATCTTTTTTTCGTTGATGCGGATCTTATGAGCAGAATCGATGAGTACATCGGAATGCCAGAAAGCGATGAAAGAACCGATCTTGCGGATGAGATAAAGAATGCTCTTGCGGAGAAGATGACTTCCGACGATTACTCGATAAAATACGAGCAAAACGGTTATCTGTTTACTGTGACGAAAACCGATGAAGGATACATTATGACCGTCAGTAAGACGGAATTATGAATTGAGAAGTTTCTTTCTCTCTTTCCAATCCGGCATATTGTTCGTCAGCAGTATTTTGAAATTCTGACCGTGGTTGGGAACAACAGTGTGTACGAGTTCGTGCATTACCACATACTCTATACACTCAATCGGTCTTTTGGCGAGATTTGTACTTAGACAGATTCTTTTGGTTCTTGTGTTGCATGTACCCCATCTCGATGTCATGTATCTCAGATACCATGAGGAACAGGACAATCCCGATGTTGACTGCAGTTTTCCGAAGATCCCGGGAAGTATCGATTCGAGAACTGTGCGGTGTACTTTGCGGAGAAGTAAATCTTCATCCGAATCGGATGAAACGATGAATATCTCATTATCAATAATTTTCACGGATTCTCTGTTTCCGTGTGTCATATGAACAGTGAATTTCCTTCCGATGAGTTCAATTTCACAATTATCGGAGAGTTCCGTCTTCGAGAGATGGTTGCGCTGCATAGCGGCGAGAATCCAATCTTTTTTCTTTTCGATGAGACTGACAATTCTTTCGTCGGAACATCTTTTCGGCACGGATACAATAACTCTCGGACCTTCTTTCACACGGATGTGGAGATTTTTGATGTCTTTTTTCTGAACGTCGACATCGATACCGCAGATATTCCTCATTGTCATAAGAATAGGCTAACAACTGCGGAAAATAAAGATATGGGCCGGCCTTAAAGGCCGGCTCAGGTAGGGTTTCAACCGACGTAAACCGAATAGCCGAACAGTCCGAGTACCGCCACAACAAGGATACTTGCCAAGAAGATGGGGCAGACATACTTGATCATGACATCGAACAGTTTCTTCGATTTGAATTTCCCGTTGATTGCCAGTTCCTCGTCGATAAACGAGACCTTCACAACATATCCGATGAACAGACAGGTTGCAATGGCTGCGATAGGCATCATGAAGTTGTTGGTGAGTGAGTCGAATATTCCGAGCCATCCCGCACCCTGATCGAGAGGGGAGAATATTTCGGGGTTCGCGAATCCGAACACGGTAACGAATCCGAGAGCCAAAAGGATCACCGAGGAAATCACGATTGAAACTTTACGCTTGACAGCTGCACCGTCGATGAAGACAGAGACAACAGTCTCGAGAAGCGAAACTGCGGATGTGAGTGCAGCGAATATGACCAGAAGGTAGAACACCGGTCCGATGATGTTTCCCATTCCGCCGGGCATTCCTGCGAATACCTGAGGGAGTGAAACGAACATGAGTCCCATTCCTTTGCTTCCCGCAAGGTCGGGGCTGATGGCGTATGCCGCAGGGATAATCATCAATCCTGCAAAGATTGCAACGATTGTGTCGATAAGACTGATGTTACGTGCGGAACCTTCGATGTTGGTATCTTTTCTCATGTACGAACCGTACGTGATCATGATACCCATGGCCAATGACATCGAGTAGAAAATCTGACTGATAGCACCGAGGAACGTACCTGCACTGAGCTTGCTGACATCGGGGTTGAGGTAGTAGACAACACCGTCCCAGATGCCGGGGAGCGTCATTTCGTATATGGTGATACCGATCATCATGACAAAAAGCGCGGGCATGAGAATCTTACTGAGTTTCTCAATACCTTTGTCGACACCGATTGCGACACAGAGGATTGTAAGTCCCGCAAAGACGAGGAACCAAATGGACGGGTCGCCGAAGCCTCCCTGTCCGCCTGTGATGTAACTCCACCAATACGAACCGCCGTTAGCTGCGAGGACGTCGAGGTGACCGATGGTACTCTCTGCGAACCATTTGGTAACCCAACCTCCGATCACACAGTAATACGGAACAATCAACGCAGGAATAATTGCGATGAAATATCCGAGTAATTTGTATTTCTTACAAAGATCTCCGAAGGCCCTGATACAGGATTTTCCGGTTCTTCTTCCCAATGCAATCTCGGCGACCATCAGTGAGAATCCGAAGGTGACAGCCAAGATGATGTAGACGAGGACGAAGATTCCTCCTCCGTAGTGAGATGTAAGGTACGGGAATCTCCATAGGTTTCCGAGTCCGACGGCGGAGGCTGCCGCAGCCATGACGAAACCGAATTTGCTTGAGAAACTCCCGCGCTTCTCTTCTTCTGCCATGATGGGTAAAACTTAAATGAGATTATTAAAGGTATCTGGCAGTTTTTGTTATTTTTGATGGAATTCGTAGTCATAGAATACGGTTTTCGTAGAAAATTAACGCCGTTACCCCTCGGAAATTTTTCCGATGACTTCCGAGAGGCGGAAAACGGACGTTTTGCGGGTTAAAACCCGTTAACATAAGGTAAACGGGCCTGTTTTCAACGCTACGAATTTCGTAGCGAGGTTCAATCAGAGGAGTCTTCCGTCCCTTCCAACGATAATTTCCCTGATTCCGATATCCTTTCCGGATGCTGTTACTGCGTCCTTTACAATCCTGGTAAGCATACTGCAGCATGGGATATCGATTCTCAGAATCTCAACGTTATCGATAGGGGCGTTTGTAAAAATCTCCTTTAATTTCTCGAATCTCGACCTGTCCTCGAGTTTCGGACAGCAGATCATCATGGGTTTCTTTCCGATCAGTTCCTTCTTGATGTTATCTTTGACAAATCCCGTACAGTCGGAAGCTATAACCAAAGTACCTTTGAGGCCGGGCATAGCCGGAGAAATCAATGCGAGTTTGATAGGCCATTGGAACGTGGGTGCGGCCATCAGATTCGGAACAACATCTTTTTCAACGAACTTAATCGCATTCTGCGGACATGCGGGAAGACAGTCCCCCATTCCGTCGCAGAGTGATTCGTTGACAAGTTTCGCTTTTCCGTCAATAAGTTTGAGTGCGCCTTCGTGACAGGCCTTTACGCACAGTCCGCAGCCGTTGCAGGCTGCTTCGTCGATAGCAACGGTCCTGATTATCATGAATACAGAGATACAGAATGACGATATATCCGTTGCCGAAGTTTAACGCATAAGCTAAGGGAAATAATGAGAAAGAGATGGTGCATCCGCCGGGAATCGAACCCGGGCAACAAGCTTGGAAGGCTTGAATCCTAGCCCCTAGATCACAGATGCAGTAATTCGGATAATCGGGAAGGGGTATTTAATCATACTGATTGGTCTGTGCCGTCGGCTTTCGCAACTCCAATATATGAACATTGATTACAGTAGAATATGGGCAGCCCTGTGCCGATATTCACCGACAAAGCCGATGTAAAGCTCTGGAAGGAACTGGCCGCAATCGAGGAATCGATCGGTCCGAAGAATGCGGACCGTGTAAGGGAGAAATTCGAGCGTCTGCTAAGGTCTATGTACAACGGCGGTCACGACCCGGATCCCAGAATCATCTGTAAAATCATAGACATCGGGATGAGTCTTCCTTCCTACGTCAACAAAGCACGTTTTATCACATCTTTGGTGAAAGACCGCAAGGCATCCGACTGTGTTTCCAGAATGAAGGCTGCGGAATTACTGATCGGTATGTCTGAACTTGGAGATGCAGCACACATTCTCGATTCGATGCCCGTAAGGAACAATATCGCCGAATGGGAGTATCTCCGCGGTATAATCTACAGGATGTCGGGCGATGCCTCATCCGCAGAGGACTGTTTTGTACGTTCGTATCTCGCAGACAGCAGTCTCAATGAAGTATACGGTGAATTGGAAGGAATAACGCTCGACGGTACATGGGCTTTCAGAAAATCCATAGAATCAATGTGGCGTACGGGAAACATCGAACCCGGTGCGGAGATAGGCGAGAATCCGATTGAGGATTTGTGCAATATTTACCGTGAATCATTGGCATCCGGCTACAAACAGGCTGTTACATCTCTGAAATCAACTACAGGATACGCATCGGGGGATTTCGACCACATACTTGCAATGGCAAGATTCCTGTACAAATCCGGAAAATACGAAGAATCCGCAGAAGAATACCGCAGAATCTGCGGAGGATATCTCGGAATATCGTTGGAGTTGGTTGATGTCTACCTCGAAGCGGGAATGATTCACGAAGCATCCGAACTGTGTCACGAATTGGAATCAATCGGACCGGGAGACCGCAGATTAATCGAATCGCTGATACGCATATGTTCCGAGGAAGAGAACAGAGACGACATGGGACGTTATGTCGACATGTACAGGAACGAGGACTATGCGGATACGGATTCATACGTAATGATGATCGAAGCAATGCTCCCGCTTTCTATGTACGCCAACATAGAGCAGTCAATCCGCTTCATGAAAATGTCCGAAGCGGATGAAGGAATCACTTCGTATCTTTCATCGAAAAGCGAATATGAACAGGGCGCTTATTCCTCGGCTTTTGTTTCGATAAAGAAAGCGCTGAGAATCGATTCGGGAAACCAGGAGTACAGATTGCATAAACTGAGGATTCAGAGGGCAATGGGTGCGACAAACATCATGCCCGATATCGATGCCGTACTCAGGAACGATCCGAAGAACGTACCTATACTGGGAATGAAGAAGGATGTACTGGTCGCAAACCGCGATTACGAAGGTGCAATCAATGTATGCGAAACAATCCGCAGCATAACTCCCGACGATGCGGATGTAATCAGCGATATTGCGCTGATTTACAAGATGATGGGGCGTACCGAAGAATCGATAAAAGCATACCGCGAAGCCCTCGACATCAAAAGCAATCCCGAATTATTCATAAAATTTGTTAAAGGACTGCTTTCGGACGGAAGGTACGAGGAAACAGTCTCTATTGTCAGAGAATACGACGACACTTACGGTAACATCCCCGGAGCATGGGTGATGAGAGGCAATGCGGAATACGCCCTGGAAAGATACAGCGATGCCGTGGAATCCTATGACAGGGCGTTGGAACTCAATTCCGAAGATCACAGCGTCTGGCACTCGAGAGGTATGGCTGCGGAAGCCATGGAAGATTACGGGAAAGCCGAATCCTCATACGACAGAGCTATACTTCTGAAATTGGACTGCGATGCATATTGGATTTCAAAATCCGCCGTACAGGAAAAGAACGGCAACGATGCGGGAGCGATAAGATCGCTGAACAGAGTAATCGGCGAACATCAGGATAACTGCTACGCACTGATGAAGAAAGCCCACATTCTGTCGAAAGTAGGTAAGAACAGCGAGGCTATGGTATTCATAGATCTCGCACTGAAGATAGAATCCGGAAATATCGGCATACTGAAAGCGAAACGCGATCTCTGTACACGCATGGAAGATTACAATACGGCGGTAAAAATCTCCAAAGCAATGATACGTCTCAATCCGAACGACGATTCGCTGAAAGCTGAGGAAGTACGTATTCTCACTGTTGCAGGAAAATATCCGGAGGCACTGAAAGCAGTCGATGATATTTCGGATCAGAATTCTCTCGAAACACTGATTCTCAGACGTAACGTATGCCTGGGGATAGGATCCCTCGGAAGCGTAATCGATGTCTGTACAAAAATCAGAGAAGTCGCACCCGATGACAGAGAGAATCTCACTGTACTTGCGGATGCATACAGGGATACAGGCAGGAAAGACGAAGCCTCCGTATTATACGGCATACTCAACGAAGACGATCCTTCGGATACGAACGCATTGGTCGGCAAAGCTACAATGGCATCCGATTCGGAATCCGCATTGGGTATGATGGAACAGTCCCTTGCAGTGGAACCTGACAATATCGAGTTGCTCTTCGGAATATCCGATCTGCTGATGTCTATGGGAAAATACAATGATGCAGACAGATATCTGGCACATATTATGGAACTCGAACCGGAATCTCCGGAAATGTACGTCAGAAAGGCAAGACTGCAGATGAAACATTCCCTTTACGGAGATGCGGTCACAACCGTATCCGATGCGTTGGATTCTTCGTTATCGCACCCCGAACTGTGGATGTGTCTCGGAGATGCGGAGATGGAACTCGGAGATCCGCAGACTGCACTGTCATCATACGGAAACATCCTGAGAACAGACGATTCATACAGAGGAATACACACTAAGTGCGGTCTTGCCCATATGCGCATGGGAGACACTTCCGCTGCGTTGAAGGAATTTGAGACTGCCTACCAACAGGACAGCAGAGACGTTATCGCTCTGTCCCAGTTGGCGATGATTCATATGGATGTCGGAAGTATGAACGCCGCTGCGGATTATCTCAACGAAGCTCTTGCGACGGACCCGTATGCGGGAACAGTGCTGCTTGCAGAAGTGAAATTCCATCTGTTCAATTCGGAATTCAACGAAGCGAAAGAGACTCTGGCACTTGCGGAACAGCGTTGTTCCGCAGATACAGACAGCATACTTGCGATGAAGAAACTGATTTCTCAGTACGAGGAAGAAAACTCAGAAGAGAATGAAGATGCGGACAACGGTTTGGAGAAGTATGCCCTGGATCTGATCAGAATATCGAATGAAGAAGATCTCGCACCCAACGATGAAAAAGCGCTGTCGGACGCATCGATACCTCCCGAAATCAGGGAAGATGTCCTGAATTATATGGGAAGTATTGAGGAATACGGTGCAATTGTTCCGGATACGCCGGAATTCGAACGTATGGAGAAACTCTCGTACAATGCGGTTGTTAACGGAGAGTTATACGATATCGGAAAGGAAGGCGAGGACATACTGATTCCGCTGTACTGTGCGGTATTCGATTCCGGATCGGGAAGTGTCGAAGAAGGAAAGAAGCTGATTGCCTATATTGCCGAGGTTCTGAGTATGGATATGGAACCTGCGGAGTACGAGAAGAATATCGCAACAATCCTTTCGCATATGCTTAACGTCCATCTCGATGTGGATTTATACTCACTGATGGAAAGGTACGAAATCGGCATCTTTGCAGCAAGAACCGCAAGATTACTTTACGACAGAGAAATCAGTAATCAGTGACATCTGATTTGAGCATCTCACGCATAAGGCATGTTGCGTAATTTCCCTTGGGAAGTGAGAATCTTACGGAGTAACCGTCGTCTTCGGTTCTGAAGTCGAGATCTCTTACGGGACAGATAATTTCCCTTCTGGTACCTTTGGATGTACAGTGGGGCAGACCGGGAATGATAAAGTCATTTTCCGAGAGTTTTTCTTTCTCGATAATCATTCTCTCGATTTCACCCATTTCGCCTTCCGCAAGAACGCTGTCGGTTCCGAAGAGTGTGATTGTGATGAATGCTCTTCCTCTGGTGACCTGTCTTGTCACCAAATCGATGTTCTTTTCCGTCGTAAGAACGGCTTCTTCGTGCATCGGATTGCCGTCTGCATCCAACGGTACGACCAAATCGCCGATTACGGGTTCGTTGAGCGGAATGCCTCTGCGCATTCTCTCGCTGAGCATCATGTTGAACAGATACGACTGATAGGCGTGTGTGAACATCATCTGTAGGTTTCCGGGCATTTCCGCTATGGCACCGACGAAATCTCCGGGCTGTCTGACGAGGTGTTCCGCCATTGTCTTTTCAAAACCCATTGTCTTGGGCATGTCGGGGATGATTTCACTGAGATCTTCTCCGGAAGCGATTCTTTCTCTGATGCCGCATATCTCGTCACCTTCGTCGTTTGAGACTTTGGAGAGATATGTCATCACGGCGCCCTCGGTATCCTTGCGAACGAGTCTTTCTCCCACGATGTGTGTGATAGGTCTTACAGCACCGAATCTCTGTATTCCGAAGTAGTTGGGGAAACCGCCAACAGATCTGATAATTTCAATATCTCTGTTGACCATTTCCTCGATTTTATCGAGAGGTGCGGTACAGTTCCTGACTCTTATGTCAAAGGTATTTCCCACAAGGTCTCCGATTCTCACGCCACGGTTTGCGGTGTAGATGTTTTCAAAAGAAACGTCTTTGAGTTCGACGAGATTTATTCTGTCCTGAGGACATTCGAAAGACATCAGCTGTGTGGTAACCGCTCTTTTGTCTTTGGTACCGGCAAAACCTATCTTTTCTCTGGAAATCGACATCGTTCTTGCGAGAAGTCTTACCAACCTGTTGGTCTCCCAATTCTTCGACGTAACATCCGCAATGGTGAAACGTCCTCCTTCTTTGGGTGACGGTTTTGATGAGATTTCTCTGACGATGAAGTCTTCCGCAGAATTCTTGATGCTGCCTCCGGTCCCGTCGGTGTCCGTGAGGTAGAACTGCATCCCTACGTCGGCTTCTGCGGTACGGCAGATGCGGTACTGCATGATATCAGAATCACTCTGAAATCCTGCTGAAGTACTCGGAGATTTCGTTTCCCGCATCTACAATAGCCTGGATGGGATCTCCTTCGTACATCTCGACATAAAGTTCGGGCATGTCGAGCTCGGGATGCGTCTCGATGTATCTGACGATCTTGACATCTTTGTTGTCGTTGAGCCTTTCGACGATAGGCATGACGATTGTGGTGTCAGCATCCATTATCCCGATTTTGACGGATTTATCGGTTTTCTCGACACATTTGAGTTGCATGGGTGCGTGTATGTCCTAGTTATCTTAAATGTTTCGCGATTGATAGGCAGGTGTCATTCTTCGATTCCCGTGGAGTCGTGTGCCTGCATCTCGTACATCTCCGTGATTTCCTGCACGGTGGTGCACTGTTCCGCATCTTTGTCATCTCTTACACGGCCTGTAAACCTAGGGAATCTTATGCCGAGTCCGGAGTCTTCCTTGATTACACCCAAGCCAGCGGTGTGATTCGGACTTACGGTGATTTCGGCTGCGACAACCTCCAAAACAACATGGGGTTCGAACCAAACGTCGGGGATCATTCTCGAGTCGAGTGATGACGGCTTACCGTTTGATTTGTATGCGTCAAGCAATGCCGGAAGACCGTCGAGGAATGCATCGTCGAAACCGGTTCCGAGTTTGCAGACGGTACCGAACATTCCGAGTTCTGGGTCATATGATGCCATTAACAACGCACCGTATTTTCCGGCACGTTTTCCCATACCGTAGAATGCACCTACGACGGCAAGATCGAAGGAATCGGTAAGATTTGCCTGATAATCCTTCTTGTACTTTATCCAAAGGAATCCTCTCGATCCCGCACGGTATACGGAAGAGTCAGTAATCGATTTTGCCATGACTCCTTCGCATCTTGCCGCGATTGCTTCGTTAAAGAATTCTTCTCCTTCCTCTTCGGAGTGAACAATTCTCATAGTAGACATTTGGATGTTGTCTGAGATGTCGAACCATTCTTTGATTGCTTCTCTTCTTTCAAGGTACGGAGTGTCGGTCATGTCTTTTCCGTCTACGTAAAGAATATCGAACATGAAGATACGGACGGGAACTTCCTTCACGGCATCTTCCATGCCGTGTTTTCTCCTTCTGTGTGTGACTTCCTGGAAAGACTGCATGTATCCCGTTTCCGCATCGACGGCAACACATTCTCCTTCGATGATTGCTTCTTCGCCTTTGAAGTGTTCTCTGAGTGATTGGGCAATATCCGGGAAGTTGGGAGTAAGATCTTCAAGCCTTCTTGAGTAAATCTTCACGGAATCTTTTCCGATGTGAACCTGCGCCCTTATTCCGTCGTATTTGTATTCGATGGCACATTCTCCGCCCATCTTCTCTACGACCTGACCGATTGAGGGAAGACGTTCCGCAAGCATCACTTTGATGGGATTTCCCACTTTCACGTGAATGTTCTTTATGCCCTCCATTCCGTTCTCGGCAAGTGTTTCGGCAACAAGACCCAGATCACAGGTAACGTTGAATGCTCTTTCGATTTCGGGTCTGTCTTCTTTGGTTGTGAATGCGACGGAAAGAGCATCGAGAATAGTCATTGTAGATGCGCCGATTCTCATTCTTCCCGTGACAATCCTGCACAGATATCTTGCCTCTACGGGCCCGGAATCGTGAAGAAGATTCGAAAGATATTTCATTTTACGATCCTGAGAATCTCTTCCTTCTGCGGTTTCTATGGAAGTAAGACCTTTGACGACTCTTTCCAAAGTAAGAGGTTCGGAGAAAAGTGTCATCTGTTTTTTCTTACCGATGAGTTTTTCGGCAACGGCGCCGGGATCTCCTTCCGAAAGCCACATTTCTTCAACTTTGTCATCTTTGGTTCCGGATGTGAAAGCAATCGCTTTCAGAACGAGTCTGTCCGCCATTCCCAATTCCACACCGAAGAAATCCGGGTGAAGTTTACCCTGAGAGAGATAAATCGTAGGTCTCAGGCAGTCGGGAGGGCACACTCTGAAGAAATCGGCCAATATCGCCGTCATTTCGAGGCGTGAACCGGTCGATTCAAGCTGATCGAACATCTTTGCGATATCGGCGAAGTCCATGGACGGGGTGATTGAGTCGGAGCATAAAAACATCAGTATTCTCCGAGTCTTGTCTGTCTCTCACGTCTTTCGGAAGTCATCAGTCTGAGGTCGTGATTCAGTTTGCCGAGGTTGTCGGACATCATAGATTCCTTCTTCTGACTTGTGCGTTCGTAGACTTCGTCTCTTGTACCTTTGGCAATCATTACGATGACTTCGCCCTCATTCTTCCTTCCGGTACGTCCGCGTCTTTGGATTGTACGTATCTCGGAAGGGACGGGTTCGTAGAATATCACAAGATCCGTGCTTGCGATATCCAATCCTTCCTCGCCGACGGATGTTGAGACGATTACGTTATATTTTCCGCTGCGGAAATCATCGAGAAGAGAAATCTGTTCTTTCTGCTTCAGTCCTCCTTTCGACTGTCCTATGAGTTTGGTGACATTTACATCGGGAATGCGTGAAAGCACTCCCACAAGAATATCGCAGGTTTCGCGGTATTGGCTGAATACCATGACTTTGGAACCGGGATTGCCGTGGATTTCCTGACTTACGAGACTCATAAGTCTCGATATCTTGGGATGTTCCACTCTTGTTTCTTTCATTATCTTCCACAGTTCTTTGTATGCAGGCTGATTGACAATATCTTTGGAAGCTTTTCCGCCTTTGGCGGTTTTGGCATCTTCCTCGATTCTTGCCATATAATTTCTGAGAGGAGTCATTCCCTGAGTTTCCGCGAGTGCCACAGCATGTAACAGCTTCACGGCTGCAGACTGTGCGACCAATCCGCGGAAGACCATTGCCGTCTTCTCTCCTCTTGCCAATCTTCTCTGTAATGATTCGCCTACGGTGAGAAGATGTTTCATCGATGCAGGCCAACCGGGATCCATGAATCCCATGTTCACCAACTCTCTGACGTATCCGTCTTCCAATTTGTTTAGAACTGATATCACATTCAGAAGATCTTTCGGCATATCGACGGTTTCCTGTCTTACGAATGTGTTGTGAATGTACGGAGAAACATCGGGATCGTCATCGGTACGCATATCCGCACGTGTGATTCCGAGGTTTCTGCATACTTCCAAAATTTTGTTCATATCCGATCCCGGGGATGCGGTCATTCCCAGAACCAATGCGGAATGGTTGTATGACGCGATATTAACGTAAGCGTACCCTCCGACTGCACGGTGCGCTTCGTCAAATACGATTAAACCGAAATCTCTGAGAGAATACACCTCATTGCAGAGGTCGTTATCAACGACCTGCGGTGTCGAAACAATCAGATCATTGGAATCGATGATATTCTTTCTTGAAGAAGGAGGGGACTGTCCTGTCATCATTCCAATCTTCACGTTTCTCATAAACGACGAATAACTTTCGTAATGCTGTTCCACCAACGGTTTTGTGGGAGCGAGAATCAGAACTTTCTTTCCCTTTTCAAGAATATTTGCAGCGACAATCATTGCAATGACTGTCTTTCCCAATCCTGTGGGGATGATAATCAGAGTATCTTCTCTGAGACTCTCTTCCGCCATCTTCTTCTGATAGGCACGTTCCTCCACGGTGTCGGGAACTATCAAAGGATGCGAAAGATAACTCATTGCAGAATTCACTGTAATTCAGTATATAATATGAACGGGGGGTTCGCCGTTCGGTGATAAGGATGTTGAAGGGGTGCTTACGCACCCCTTAAGATAACACGGTTAGTGGCATCCGCCGCCGCATGATGCGCAGCCCTTTGCGTTGGGGTCGCGGATCGTGAGACCGGTACCGAAGTTGGGGTCGTCGACGAACTCGATGACACAGGGTTCGAGGGCTTCCTTGGTCTCTGCGTCGCAGAAGAAGTCGAAGCCGTTCTGCTTGAGAATCTCCTCTCCCTCGGCTGCCTTCTCCTGGAAGGACATACCGAACTGGGGTCCGGAACATGCCATTCCCGCGAGATAGATCTTAATGCCGTATCCTGTCTTGTTGTTCTTTGCGAGAAGATCGGTGATGAACTTCTCTGCATCGGCCGTTATTGTTACCATTTTATCACTGCTCCTTGATTTTTACTATTGTATATAAACAGTTACTCATCGAACAATTCCTTGTACTTGCGGAATGCAATCGATTCGGCTCTTGTCATCGCCATGTACGCTCCGATTGTCATAGCTTCGAGGATTTCGTCCTTCGTAGCACCTGCATCGATTGCGTGCTGCCCCTGTACCTTTATACAGTACTCTCCGCCTACGGCGGAGGCTGCAGCCACGGAACAGAGATATGCCGTCTTCCTGTCGATGTTGCGTCCTTCTCCTTCGAAAAGAGCTTTAGAGAAGTTGGATGACGGGATGAAGAGATCCGGTCTTTCCGACATGACTTTACTCACAAGAGGTACGGAACCGTACAACTTTTCGATAGATTTCAGAATTTTGTCGGCTATTTCTCTGTCACTCATCGGTTCCCCGCACATGGTGTCTGCGTATACGGGGTTCGATATTAAAGTTAACGGTGTTTATATTTCAAAAATCCACAGTAACTGCTACTAGTATTCTGCCCTTTAAATCAATTCTGACCGGGAATTATGTTTCGGTGGCAAAAAATATGAGCAGCCAAGCAGAAAAAGAGATGGTCGAGGTCTTCGAAGACATCGGCAAGAAGCACGGATACGGAATTGTCAGGGCAAGATACATTGCGCTGAGGGACTTTAAAGTCCGCTGGACGAGAGTCGCAAACAGAGACTGGGTTGACTTTGAAGTCTCAGACTATATCAAAGGAGCACACCCCGATCTCATCGCAAGCCTTGCGGA
>CAZDCU010000015.1:31726-33356 GCA_964504055.1 uncultured Methanomassiliicoccales archaeon | reverse complement strand
GGGGTATTCAAAAACTGTGAATCCCTATCGACGATTACCGTCGGTTCGGGAAACACATCCTTCTGTATTGTCGACGGTGTACTTTACAACAAAAACGTGACCACACTCATAACGTGTCCCCCCGATAAAGCGGGTGTTATACTTAAGATACCGTCGACCGTCACGAAACTCGAGCCGTATTCATTCTCAAACTGCGGAACGCTGAAGAATCTGGATATTCCGGATACTGTCACAGACATCGGAGGATGGGTGTTTCAGTATGTATATCCGGACAGGATAACAATACCCCGGAACTTGGATTATATTAGCCCGCACGCATTCTGCAATCATGAGGAAATAGACGACCATTATATGGATGCGAGGGAAGACCCTGACTTTGACGGAATCCGTTTCATCGACATATGGGGCTATCTGGTTAATTACAATACCAGAGACGGGCTGATGGATCTAAGCAGATTCAGAGGATATGTATTCACAATAAAGGGCGGGGGGGTTTTCCACGGAAAAGATACCTATACAGTGACATTCACGGCATACGACGGGACTTTTGTGAAGACCGCACGCTATATAGAAGGAGACACGTCGGTAATTGAGCCAGCTAACTCATCCGATTACGGTTATGTGTATACGTGGCCTAAATACACTCTCGGTAAAGAAAACATCACTGTCAGAGAGGAACGTACGCCTGTCGAATACACTGTATCGTTCGATGCCAACGGCGGAACCGGTACGATGGACCCCATAAAGACGAATATTGAGTTATTTTCGGAACCGGAAAACAAGTTCGGTATTCCGGAAGAACATATGCATTTTGACGGGTGGTCTCTCACTCCCGGCGGAGAGAAGATTGATTTCAGTAATTTCAAACTTGACAACGTCACATTGTACGCACGGTGGGCATGGGATCAGTACAAGGTTACGTTCGTCGTCGAAGGCAGTGTTTATGAGGAGAAGTTGGTGGATTACGGCGACATAATGCCGTCGCCCCCTATGGTTTTCGATATAAAGCCCGGGATGTACACCGTTACCGGCTGTAAGTGGGAGGGATACGACGATTACTTGTTTATGCCGGCTTGCAATCTTGAATTCAATGCTGTGCTGACAAAGACTTATGATCAACACAGTGTGATGTTCATATCCGAAGGAAAAATTGTAAGCACATATGTGGCGGATTACGGATCCGAGATTGTTCTTCCCGAGGATGTTCCCGTTAAAGAAGCAGATTCGAAGTACACCTACACCTTCGCTTTGTGGGGTGGGTACAGCAACGGAATGACCGTCCCCAATCATAATGTCAGATTGGTGGCTCACTACACGTGCACTCCTGTCGAATACACTGTGAAGTTCATCTCCGAAGGAACTGTTGTCGGCGAATGCAAGGCGGGATACGGAACTGCCGTAACTCTTCCTACAGATCCTGTAAAAGCATCGGATTCGAAGTACATGTACACTTTCGCTTCATGGGAAGGATACACCGAAGGAATGACTGTTCCGGATTATGATGTTGAGTATACTGCTCAGTTCACAAGCACTCCTGTAAAGTACACAGTGAAGTTTGTGTCTGAAGGAGTCATCGTAAAAGAATCCGTCGCAGATTACGGTTCTGTCATTACACTTCCTGAGAATCCGT
>CAZDCU010000015.1:0-31626 GCA_964504055.1 uncultured Methanomassiliicoccales archaeon | reverse complement strand
GAGAATCCGTCAAAGACAGCGAATTCAAAGTACACTTACACATTCGCATCATGGAAAGATTACACAGCGGGAATGACCGTTCCGGACTGTGATGTCGAGTTTACGGCACAATTCACAAGCACTCCCATCAAATATGCGGTGAAGTTCGTATCCGAAGGAAACGATTTCCGCACATACACATTGGAATACGGAGACAGCATATCTTCTCCCACTGAGAATCCCGTTAAATCGGCGGATTCGAAATACAACTACGTTTTCGATTCGTGGGAAGGATACACTGCAGATGCTACCGTTACAGGCGACATCGAATTCAACGCCGTATTTAAAGAAGGTGCACCTGTCAAATACACTGTAAAATTCATTGCAGGTGAGACAGTCACTGAAAACGAAGCAGACTACGGTTCTGTCATAACCCTTCCCAAGAACCCGTCGAAGACAGCGGATTCGAAGTACACTTACACATTCGTTTCGTGGAAAAACTACACTGAAGGAATGACCGTTCCGGAATCGGATATTACCTTCGAAGCACAGTTCACAGGCACTCCTGTCAAATACAATGTGAAATTCACATCCGAGGGAAATACAGTTCACAGTTACACAGCGGATTACGGTTCACTTATCACTCTTCCCGAGAATCCGTCCAAAGCATCCGGCTCAAGATACACATATTCTTTCGTTTCATGGAAGGGATACACTGAAGGAATGACCGTCCCGGATTATGACATTGAATTTACGGCTCAGTTTACGGCAACGGCAATTCCTACTTACGATCCGCCTGTGACTCCCGTGCAACCGCAGGAAGAAACAACAACTGTAGTCGAAGAGACGAATACCGACGACGGTTCCTCGAAGATAACTATCAGCAGCAGCGAATCATCTGTCGTGACGGTAGTGAAAAAACCGAAAGACGGTGTCGTATCGGCGGAATCTTCCGCCGAGGTTACTACGGTGACTGTCTCCGACAGTATTGTAACGGAAGCCGTTTCAAAGCTCACGGAAGTATCCGACAAATACGATGCGGAAGAGAAAGCCGTTGTCATAGAGTCGGATAAGAACGAACTGACACTGTCTTCGTCGGCACTTGCCTCTGTAGTAGATGCAGGTGCATCGACCGAATTCAGAGGAGAAACGGGAACTCTGAAATTCAGCAAAGAAGCAGCCGAAACGCTTGTCTCATTGGGAGAAAGTATAACGCTGTCTCTCTCACACGCAGATGACTCCGCACTTACAGAATTGCAGAAGTCGCAGGTAGGCAACGCACGTGTGTTCACTTTGAAAGCATCCGCGGGAGAATCCGCCGTTTCCTCGTTTGCGGGAACAGTGACGGTCACACTTCCGTATGAACTTCCGGAAGGGAAAACAGCCGACGATGTTTTCGTCTACTATCTGAATGATTCCGGCAGGTTCGTTGCGGTTGCATCGTCTTATGACGCATCTTCACAGACTGTAACATTCGAGACGAATCACTTCTCATGCTGGACCGTTACCGACATCAAATTACAGTCTGCGGAAGAATCCGAAGAAGACCAAACGGTTTCTCCGATTCTCATCGCAGCGATTGTAACTGTTATCTTCATCGCCGCATTCATGATTATCTGCGCAAAGAGGAACTGAATCAGGGACAATCGGAGCAGACAGCACCGCAGGCCGTCAGAAATCTTTTTAAATGGTTTGTAGTATGCGCTCATACTTAACGCTCATGTAGTGTAGCGGCCAATCATTCGGCCCTTTCGAGGCCGACACTCGGGTTCGAATCCCGACATGAGCACTCATTTTCCTTTTATGATTCAGCTCAGACGTCAGTCTGAAAATTCTGTTAACCGCTAACTGTAACATGCGCCTCATAAGCACTCCGTATGAATCGGTGATATCGGGAACGGCGGGCCGTTCCGGGATTGATCCCAAGGTGGCATGGTCCGGCTCTCCGTCCCGTAGGTGAAAAAATGGGCATTAAATGCAATCACACGGAAAGGCAGGAGAATAAAGATCACACAGAGAGGTGTTTCTGATGGGAGACCGCATCTGTATCAGACTCACGGACGGAAGAAAAACAACACCGCTGTTCTACGGACACTGGTGCGGACTGAGGGCGGTTGAAGTTATGAATGAGGTTCTCAACGGAGAGAACAACGACATTCACAACGCCATGTGTAATTTTATCGTAAAAGTTACAGACGGAATCACACACCCGTACAGTTATTATCTTTACAACGACACCGAAGGCAACAGCACGATGGCGGATTGGGACAATTACTGTTGGACGTTCGATACCTCAACAGGATTCTGGACCACGACATATCCCGAACTTGCCGGAAAGAAGATGACACCCGAAGAGGCAGACAGATATGCCGGGAGTCACAGGGCGTATGTGTGACATTACCAACCGTATCTGAACGCAAACAGACATCCGAAGTACATGTTGATGTTACCCGGCTGCGTAATACACGCAGCAATCCCGGAAGGAATCACATGACCGTTTCTGAAAGGTTTCACGGCCTTCTTCATGTCTTCGGGAGTCCATTCTCTTAATTTACGGTTGAAATCCATGAATCTCCTGTCCGAGAGTATGGATTTATCCCACCACTTCTGAAGAATTTCGGAATTATTTTTGATAACGGATTCCGCAGCTTTCTTTCCCGCAATCAATGCAGCTTTCAGTCCCCCGTATGTCACGGGATTTGCCATAGCTGCGGCATCGCCGATAAGCATTGCGTGTCCGTCGGATATCTTTCCTACGCCTCCGACGGGGATTGCTCTTGTTCCTTCGGAAATCGGTTCGCATTCGGGACAGTGTCCTTTCATACCTCCGATCCCGGAAACATTTCCTCTGGGAAAATCCCACATGTACGAACCGCTGCCGTCGTCTGAAAGTTTGATTGTCAGATCTCCGTCGGATTTTCTGTTTACAATGAATTCCGTCGCATAGCACGAGAATGCGGGTCTGCTTCCGAAAAGACATTTCCTCACAACGGAAGATGCGCCGTCCGCACCGATGACCCAGTCGAAGGTTTCGGTGTTTCCGTCAAGCGAATGTACTGTGAATTTATCATCTGTTTTTTCAATGGATATGACGGATTTACGAACGAATTTCACGTCTTCTCCGCATTCTTCTCTCAGATGTTTCAGGAATTCCGGACGGTCGAGGACGTATCCTTTCGTTTTCATCTTAATCTCGGTGCCGTCGGGCCACTGCAGTTTAGTGTTTCTGAATTCGTTCAGAACGCCGTACGGCTTCATAGGAGAAAGTTTTCCGAACGTCGATTTACTGATTCCTCCGCCGCAGATTTGGTGATATCTGTTGTATTGATCATTACCCAAACGTTCCGCGACAGTCACATCGAAACCGTGATCTGAAAGAAAATACGCAGCGGAAGAACCCGCGGGACCGCTTCCGACAATCAGTGCCTTCTGTTGCATTCGGCGACCTTCATACGGTATTCGTTACTTTCGGCAACAATTTCATCGGCATTGCGGCGGTCGACTCTTTTCACAATCGGAAGTTTTCTCGGGAATCTGCGGAGCATTTCATCCATGAGATTCCTGTCCGCACAGTTACAGCTCTTGAGGTATTTTCTGTTCCAATTGTCGACCATTTCGAATACGGATTCTATTCCCTTGTCGTAGAATTCCGCTGCCAAAACGGAATTTACGATACAGTCGTTGCACATAACCGCCACATTGCAGTTACGTACGGCGTATTCGCATCCGTTGAATGATATGGACAATCCGCTGCAGTCGCGGGTGAGTTCCAACACCATGCTGTCGGTGGCGGAACTTCCGATACATACCGTTGAATCGAATTCAATCGATGTGTGCCTTCTGATTTCCAATGCCGCACAGGATTTGTCTTCCGCACCCATGGTGGCGATGTCTTTGTATGTCTTGTAAATCTCCATCTCGGGTATTTTTTCCTGGAAGAATTCATCCAACAGCGTGATAATATCTGCATCTCCGTCCGAGAGCATTTCGTCCTTCTCGAACGTGTACACAGTATCGGGAACACGTAAAGAAGAGATTCTGTTGGCGTATTCCCTCAGAGTTCTGCATTCCTGTTTATCCGCTTCTTCCGTATCGAAATCCACTCTGGTACATCCGATGTTGCGGTTGGGAATATCCACGGCATCGCAGAGTGCCATCACATGATGTTCGAATGCACTCGTGTTGATGAACGTGGGCATCAGTTCGCTTACGTATTTTATGAAATGATCCGCACCCGGCATCAGTATGAGGTCTTTCTTCGCTTCCTGATATGCCGAATAATCCGTCACTCCGAATGCTTTCAGAAAAGGAATAATCATCTTTGCGACGGAACCGTATTTATTATCCACCCTTCCGAGTGCGTTTGTGTAGATGTTGCTGTATCTTGTTACAACATCATAGAAACGTCCTCCGTTGCGGATTGCATAACTGCAGAGACTCCTGAGAAAATCGTTCGATGTAAGTATGCCGTTGCAGCTCATGATAAGCTGCGTTTCCTCCCTCAGTCCGAGATCCTCTGCAGGGCTGTATCCCATTGAATCATTCCCCGATGTTCTTATCGACTCTGTCACTCAGGTCGAACGGATGCTCCAACCGTACGTCTTTCTGATAAAGGTTCTTATCGACTATGTGCACATTGCCGTCTGCGAACTGTTTTATTGTTTCCACAATCAGAGGAAGTTCGCGTTTCGCGCCGTCTTTTCTTATCTTCTTGAAGAGAGGGAGTTCCGTACCCACGGTTTCGATTATCTCGTCGAGAGTGTTCTTTTTAAGTCTCTCATTAAGATCTTCCCACAGTTTATCGTATTCCCCTCCGCGTATGGAGAATCCGCAGTATGTGAGTGCCGCTCCCCTGTCCCAGTCGGGTGTAACTATATGCATCATCGCGCCCTGTCTGTCCGCATTTTCCCTGATCAACTGCCAGATTACTTCCTGCCATGTTCCTTTGGGACCTGTGGGAAGAGCGGGGTGGAGATTCATAAAATCGTACTGTGCGCAGGTTTCGTCATCAATCCAAAGCATATAGCCTGCGAGAATGCCCAAATCGAATCCTCTGTCTTTGATGAGTTTTCTTATCTCGGCACCGTAGAGTTCTCTCCATTTTTCGGGATTCGATTCCCAGAGATCGGGTCTGAATTTCTTCCATGACAGTGTAATCAGAGGAATGTCATATTCCCTGACCATATCGAAGAACATCTCCCTCTGTTCTTTCCTGGAATTGGGTTCTTCGGTGTTGTCCCAATTGCAGAATACGAACGAGAATTCCACGTCGAGAGTGCCGTCCTTCTTCCTTTCCATGACTTCATGCAGGAGATTGCGCGATCCCGGGCCTCTGCCCGTTGAGAACCAACCGAGTCTGAGCATATGCAGGAGAATACATCGCACTAATAAGGAATTTTACACGTCGAAGATTACCGTAACCGCAGGAGTGTCTCTGTCGACGTTTAACATGTGATAGGTTACAGCTTTAATCTCCGCTCTTGCGTGATGTTTCTTCACGTCGAGAGGTTCGCCGTATGCGGTGCATTTCACTTTGTTACCGTCTGAAACTACATTGAATTCACCGAATACCAAACCGTCGCAGTCCGAAATGAACAATAATTCGGAAAGGAATGCATACAGTCTGTCGCAGTCGTCTTTCTCTTCCACTTCGAATGAGTATTCCGTCGTGTTTTCAACAGTACCGATATCGATCATCTGATCGAACATTGCATATGCTGCATTTCCGAAGCATTCGTCGAGATTCTTTCCGGTACATCTGACCATGACGTCCGCGGTGTGTTCCAATCTTTGGTACCTCTCCATCGTTCTCCGTGACGTGTCCGCCGTTTATTTATCTGTCTGACGGCACCGTGAGGTTGAGGAGTGCCGAAGATAATATAACCGTGCAGCAGGATTTCAGAGCATGCGCATAACGATCGTAGGCTGCGGAACCATCGGCAGTAAATTGGCCAAAGCGGCTGACAAGATGGATGAGGTCAAGAGAATCTATTTGATAGATATCGTGAAGACCAAAGCTGAGGAACTTGCTTCACAGCTTAAGAAAGCCATCGTCGTAGAGTCGGTGGAAGATGAGTTATATCACTGCGATCTCGTCATCGAGGCCGCAAGGCAGGATGCCGCCAAAGAGATTCTTCTCAAGACCGCATCACGCGGAGTGGACATTATGGTTACATCCGTCGGAGCCCTTGTGGGAGATGACTTCAGGGAAATGGTCTTCGAGAAAGCAAGAAGCTGCGATGCACGTATCTTCATTCCCTCGGGCGCATTGTTCGGTACAGACGGTTTAAGAGCTGCATCAAACGATGAGTTGGCTCAGGTAAACCTTGAATTTACCGCAGGAAAGAGTTCTCTGGCACACGTCGAATATCTTGAGAAGAAAGGTATCGACATCAACACAATCGACAGTCCCACGGAGATGTTCCGCGGTACCGCAAGAGATGCAGTCAAACTGTTCCCGAGGAACGTCAACATCGCTGCGACCGTCGCCATATTGGGTGTGGGATTCGATAAGACTGAGGTAGTGATTATATTCGATCCCGCAGCGGAAACGAACAACTACGTTCTCACTGTCGAGGGAAGATTCGGTAAGGCCGTCAGCAAGACATCCAACGTGTATGCTCCGGATTCACCCAGTACGTCCAATCTTTCGTCATTGTCCGCAATAGCGGCTCTGAAGAGAATCGTCAGGAACGAATGGGCTGGAATCTGAACATTTATCACGTATACAGTCAATCCTCGGTTCATGAGCAGAGCTGAGAGACTCATCTCCAATGCAGATGAGGATGTGGATGCGATTGTGATAATGAACGGCGGAGAGCCGTTCCTCGATTCTTCCTTCTGGTACATTACGGAACAGAATTCCGGATGTTTCGAAGGGACGATGGCATTCGTCAGCAGAGACAGGGGTCTCGACGTAGTCGTTGGAAGACTCGAAGCCGAGACTGCCGCAGGCGGTAAGGGAAACATCTGCGTTTACGACAGAGGTAAGGAACGCGACGAATACGTCAGAGAAATCCTGAAAGGCTGTAAAAAAGTGGGTATCAACACCGGTTCCGCATTGTATTCTATGGTGAACTATCTCAAAAAGATGAATGAAAACATTGAGATAGTCGACGCGACACGTGCGATAGATGCGACAGTAAATGTGAAGGAACCTTCCGAAATCGAAACGATAAGAAAAGCCTGTAATATTTCTTCCAAAGTTGCTTCGGAACTTCCGTTGATGATATCCGAAGGTGTTTCCGAGGCTGAAGTTGCATCGGAAATGGACATCATGATGAGAAAACTCGGGGGAACAGGCAATGCGTTCGATACGATTGCAGCTTTCGGAAAGTATTCCGCGGAGCCTCACCATACTCCCTGCGACTACCGTCTTAAGAAAGGAGACACGGCACTGTTCGATTTCGGTTCCAAGTACAACAGATACTGTTCCGATCTCACAAGAACGATATTCCTCGGAGATCCCGGGGAGAAGCTGAGGCGTGCTTACGATGTTGTCCAAAAAGCACAGGAAGCAGGTATCGCCGAGATACGCCCGGGTGCGAAGGCATCGGATGTCGACCGTGCCGCGAGAGAACTTATCGATTCAACGGAATTCAAAGGACTGTTCATTCACTCCTTCGGACACGGTATCGGAATGGATGTGCATCAGAACATTCACGTTTCACCGGGTTCGGATCATGTTCTCGAAGAAGGTAACGTAATATCCGCCGAACCCGGAGTTTACATACCGGGACTCGGCGGAATAAGAATCGAGGATACGATGGTTGTCACAAAGAACGGATGCGAGAGACTGACTTCTTACGATCACTCTCTCACAATCGTTCAGTGAAGCTGTTCTATCGTGATACGCTGTCTGTCTCCGGCATCTTCCATGCTGGAACAGTCGGTATCGATTTTTCCGATTTTGATTACGGGATATCTCGAAACGGGTTTTCCGTCCTCTCCGCTGAGAGGAGTAGGTCCGAAGAACAGGCATAATGCCTGTGTCTTCGGCCAATATGCGATATCTCCGACTTCCATTTTTGTGACTTCTTCGCCTGTTACGGTGAGATCTTTCAACGGAAATTCAAAGTAAATTTCATCGCCGAGCATATTGATCGTGTTGCGGAAAGGTAACGAGAGCCAGATTGCATCCGATATCGGAGAATCGTCGAGTGTTCCTTCGTAAGTGTCGTTCCTTGTTCTGATGAGGATACGTTTCGTCATTCTTTCCCTCCGAAGAACGTCTGCCTTACCCACCTGCCGACGGTTTCGATGTCTTCGTCGGCATCCTTCTTCTGAAGGTCTTTCATTCTTTTGAGTCCGTTTCTGTAGTCTTCGACCCATTCTTCGGCGAATTTACCGGATTGGATATCATCGAGAATCGATTCCATTCCGTCACGGGTTTTCTCGGTGATGACTCTGTTCCTTCTCGTGAGTCCTCCGAATTCGGCTGTGTTGGAAACCGCATTCCACATTCCGTTGATACCTCTCTCGACAACAAGATCGGTAACCAGTTTTGTTTCGTGAAGAACTTCGAAATAAGCCATCTCCGGCGGGAATCCTCTGCTTACGAGTGTGTCGTAAGCCATCTTGATCATTGCGGTATATCCTCCGCAGAGAACAGCCTGTTCTCCGAAGAGATCCGTCATTGTTTCCTGCTCGAATCTTGCTTCGAACACTCCGGGTTTGGTACAATTCATCGCCTTCGCCAAAGCAAGAGCCAGAGCCTTTGCTTTTCCGGAATGGTCGTGGTGAATGCAGATCAATGCGGGAACACCGTAACCGTTCTCAAAGACTCTTCTAATCATCGGTCCGGGGCCTTTGGGTGCCATCATGATAACATCGACATCCTTGGGCGGATGAATCAGGCCGTACGTAATCGCAAAACCGTGTGCAAACTCCAATGCGCACCCCGGTTTGAGATGGTCTTTGATTTCTTTCTCGTAAATGTCTGCCTGAGCCTCGTCGGGAAGCAGCATCATTACAATATCAGCACCTTCCGTAGCTTCAGATACAGACACAGGTGAGAAACCGTCTTCGACGGCTTTGTCGAAAGACTTTCCTTTTCTCACACCGATCGTAAGTTCCAGACCGGAATCGCGGAAGCACAGCGCCTGCGCCCTTCCCTGGGAACCGTATCCCAGGACCGCAATCCTCAGTCCTTTCAGTAAATCCAAATCAGCGTCGGCATCGTTATAAATCCTCATCTGAACCCTCGGATTCGCAATCGGACACCGTCCGTTTATAATCTGCTGTCCGAAGATGCCGCAAACGGGCGGTATCCTGCCGGAATCCGATGGCGTATGATTATATCAGAGCGCGTAATTAGGATGTTAAGGAGCGGAGACCATGAAGGTCAAGGTCGGAATCAACGGATACGGAACCATCGGTAAGAGAGTCGCGACAGCCGTCAATCAGCAGGACGACATGGAGATAATCGGAGTCACGAAGACAAGGCCCACATACGAGGCACGCCTTGCAGTTCAGCTCGGATATCCGCTGTATGTGCCCGCAGACAAAGTTGACGATTTCAAAGCGGCGGGTTTCGACGTCGCAGGTACTGTGGACGATCTTATCGGCAAGGCGGATATCATCGTGGACTGCACACCCGGAAAAGTCTCCGGAGAATACAAGGAGAAATACTCCAAAGCAGGCGTGAAGGCTATTTGGCAGGGAGGAGAGGATCACTCACTCACAGGCATTTCATTCAACGCCGCCGCCAATTACAAAGAGTCATGGGGAGCGCAGTTCTCACGTGTCGTTTCATGCAACACGACCGGTCTGCTCAGAACACTCTACCCTATCGACAGGGACTTCAAAATCAAGAACGGATACGTCACACTCATCAGGAGGAGTGCGGATCCCAACGACAGCAAATCGGGACCTATCAATGCGATTGAACCTGTTGTCAAAATTCCCACACACCACGGAATCGATGTTCAGTCGGTTCTTCCCTGGATTAACATTCAGACAATGGCTGTCAAGGTACCTACAACTCTCATGCACATTCACACAATCGCTCTCGAGTTGGAAAAGGAAACAACAACAGAGGATGTCATTGCACTTTTCAAAACGATTCCCCGTGTAAAATTGGTCAAATCCAAAGAGGGAGTCAAATCCACCGCACAGATTATGGATCTCGCAAGAGAGATGGGCAGAACCCGCGGTGACATGTTTGAGATTGTTGTCTGGGAAGACGGTGTCAAGGTTGTAGGCAACACACTGTACTACTATCAGGCGGTCAACCAGGAAAGCGATGTGATTCCCGAGAACATCGACTGTATCAGGTCTATGTGTAAGCTCGAAGAGGATCCCGCGGTTTCCATTGCCAAGACGAACAGGGCAATGGGTATCTGAAAGTGATTTCATGAAGGATTTCCACACATTGGAAGATTTCAACTTCAGGGACAAGACCGTTCTTCTGAGAGTGGACATCAACTGTCCTCTCGACAAGAAGACTCTGAAGATTATCAACGACGCAAGAATAAGGCGTGTGATTCCCACAGTACGTGAACTCATGGGCAAGAGGGCAAAAGTTGTCATTCTTGCGCATCAGAGCAGAAAAGGAAAGTGGGATTTCACATCGCTGGAACAGCACGCGGAGAGACTCTCCAGGAACCTCAATTATCCTGTGAAATACGTCGACGATGTCATGGGCGATGAAGCCAAAAACGCCATCAAAACACTCCAGCCCGGATCGGTACTTCTTTTGGGCAATGTAAGAGAAATCGACTCCGAGACTGCGGATCTCGACATGTTCGGACACGCGGAAGGAGAATTGGTCAGAGAATTGGCTCCGCTGATTGATTACTACGTATGCGATGCATTCGGTGCGGCCCACAGGTCGCAGTGTTCGCTGGTCGGATTCCCGATTAAGGTTCCCTCGGCATCCGGAAGGCTCATGGCTAAGGAAATTTCAGCGCTGAAAGCTATTTTCGACGAGCCGAGAAGGCCTTCTGTGTTTATCCTCGGAGGTGCCAAATTCGGAGACGCATCCGAAATGATCGACCACGTTCTCGGAACGGGTATGGCCGACACAGTTATGCTTGTGGGACTTGCAGGTAACGCATTCCTCTACGCACGCGGTACCGACCTGGGAAAAGCATCCTTGGATGTTCTCAGCGACGAACTTACCGAAGAAAACCTTCAGGCTGCGAAAGACACGATGGAGAAGTACGGTCAGAGAATCCTGCTTCCTTCGGATGTTGCGGTTGAGAGAGACGGTAAGAGAGTTTCCGTACTGATCGGAGATCTTCCTGCAGATGAACCGGCAATCGATATCGGTGACGCTACAATCGAGAAATTCACGAAAGTTATCCTTTCATCGAGAACATCGTTCATGTCCGGTCCCGCCGGAATGTATGAGAAAGAGGGATTCGGAATCGGTACCAAAGCACTCATGGAAGCGATGATTGAGTCGAAAGGACAGTCTGTTATCGGAGGAGGCCACACCGTAGGTGCGGCGGATACATTCGATCTTACGGACAGGTTCTCTTACGTGAGTACAGGCGGAGGTGCGTTGGAAACGTTCCTTCTGGGTCGTTCGCTCCCCGTAATCGATGCACTGAAATATTCGTTCGGAAAGTACCGAATCGTATGACTTACGAAATCCATAAGGTCGGAACGGTCTTCGGAGGAGAGGCGTTTCTCCTCGTGAACGAACGCGGTACTGCACTGATTGATTCAGGCTTTGCCTTCGCCGCAAAGGGTCTCGTGAAGAATATTGAGGCAATACTCGGAGACAGACCTTTGGATTACATCCTGCTCACGCACTCCCACTACGATCACGTGTCGGGAGCGCAGTCGTGCAGGATGCGCTGGAAGGATGCGAAAATCGTTTCCGCAAAACATGCAGCCGAAGTATTCGCAAAACCTTCGGTCATAAAGAAAATGATGAACCTGAACCGCTCTGCGGCGAGGAGTTCCCATCATTTCCCGCTGTTCAGGAACAACATAAAGGGACTCAGTACGGATATCATTGTTTCAGACGGAGATGTCATCGAAGTCGGAGACATGAAGTTCAGAGTCATAGAGACTCCCGGACACACATGGGATTCGATTGCGTTCTGGTGCGAAGAAGAAAGACTTCTCATTTCCAACGAGACTCCCGGCGTAGCCGTAAGTCTCGACGAAGTCGTGCCTGCGTGTTTGGTGTCATTCAAGAAAGCGTTGGAATCTGTGGAACGCCTGAAGGAACTGAAGCCGAAAGCGGTACTTCTCCCGCATTATGACGTAATCGAGGGAGAAGACGTCTGTGCAAGATATCTTGACGCAGCGTACAGAGGCCACATAAAGTACAGAGACATGATTCTCGAAGCTTATGACAAAGGCATGAACGAGAAAGAGCTTCTGAAGTACTCCAAGGATACGTTATGGGTAGGGCCGATTAAGGAAGGACAGCCTGAGGATGCCTTCGATCTCAACAACAAATACATGGTGCCGACAGTCATCAGAGAATTCCGCGGTAAACAGGATTCCTGATGTCTGGTACTTATAATATGTATCGCAGCCGTTAACCGAAACAGTTTACGGAAGTTATGAAAAATGCGTGAATATTTTACGGCAGAGGAGGTCTCCTTACCGGAGACCTCACACCGCCGGAAATTACGGTTTCAGACGTCCAACGTGAACGTCTCGCCCGTGTTGGGCAGGATTACGTTGTAATCCGCGAGATCGTCAAGGAACAGGTCCCTGGTCTCGGAGTGCATGATAATCACATTCTTCGGATCGCATGCTTTGACGAATTCAACCAATTCGCCGTGATCTGCATGTGCCGAGAAGTCGTATTTCTGCACTTCGCAGTTGATCTTGTAGATTTCACCTTCGATCTTGACACATCCTTCTTCGAGGAGGAGTCTTCCGTTGGTGTCTTCCGCCTGATATCCTACCAAAAGGATTGCGTTCTTCGGATCGTCTTTCAGACGCCTGAGATATCCGAGGACAGGTCCTCCGTCGAGCATACCGCCTGTGGTGACGATGACTTCGGCTCTGCCTGCGTCTTTCCTCATGTTGGCGTTACGGACTTCGTTGAATTTCCTCTTGGCATCTTTCAGTGCTTTGGCATCCGAAAGGTATTCGGGATAATCCAGGAATAAACGTGTGACCGAACGGCCCATTCCGTCAACCCACATTTCGTAGCCTGCGTTTCTCAGGAGAATCATGATTTCCTGAGTCCTTCCGACTGCGAAACTCGGTATCAGAACGGTTCCTCCGCGGTCGACAACTTCCGCAACTTTGTCGAGGAATTCGCTTTCCACTGTCTTCCTGTCGGGATGGTAACGTCCTCCGTATGTTCCCTCGATGAAGAGGTTCTCGCAGTCTACGGGTTTCGCACCGTCTACAAGTCTCTGTCTGAGAGTGTGGATATCTCCGGAGTAGACCGTCTTTGTGTCAACGCCGAATTCAAACATCGCCGCACCTGGAACGTGTCCCGCAGGGTGCATTGTGACCTCGATTTTTCCCAATTCGAAAGTATCGCCGAATGTCATCGGAACGACGTTTTTCATCGTTCTTCCGATGTCTCCTGTTGTGTACGGAAGAGGGTAGTTTTCCGCTTTGGCGATTTTGAGCGAATCGTACATCATGATCTCTCCGACTTCCGCCGAGAGAGGTGTGGTGAACAGTTCGCATCTGTCTCTTCCGCAGACCTGCGGTACCATTCCGCAGTGGTCCAGGTGGCAGTGCGTGAGAAGCATGTGGTCTATCCTCTTCTCTGTGGGCAGAGGATATTCCGGCGGTTTTGTCGGACTCATGCCGTATTCCACCAGCAGTGTCTTCCCGGCACCTTCTACCGTCATCCCCATGCGGCCGACCATATCCGCTCCGCCGAGGAATCTGAATTTCATCTCCATTTTCTGGTTCTCCTAGTGTTTTATTTGCCTCTGTCGAGAGGACTTAGTGAAAAAAGAACGAATCGTCGCTCTTTTGTACAGTGAGTGACGGCCTGACACGCCTCGCGTGTGCGCCTATATGACACGCGATGTATAATCCGTATTTAAAGATAAACATACCTGTTAAAGGAAGGGGCGGGTGCGGGACGCATTAAAAGTTAAGCAGACGGCTTAAATATGAAGAATGTAATAACAACAGCGTCAGATTATCCTCTGGCGGTGGGATGCAAATGAGGATCAGCAAGAGCGTCAGCTCACGCAGTGTGAGCGGTAGAGTTAAAGAAGCTGCAGATACGATTCTAGGTACAGGTGCCGACAAGGCGAACGTCATGTACGATTCGCGTTCAGGTGCACTTCTTACGTTTTTTCTGTTGTTTATCGTCGGATGGATTCCCACAATAGGTCAGATGGTAGCGGGTTATGTCGGAGGCAGAAGATCCGGCTCACCCTACCGCGGATTCTTTGCAACAACGGTCGCAACCGCATGTGTTCTTGTCATACTGACACTCGTAGCTCTTGCGCTCGATTCCATCAACGGTGCATTGATCACCGACAGTCAGGCACAGCTCGATGCGCTCCGCGAACAGTCTCCGGTTCTTGCGGATCTTGCGGCACCCGCCGTTAATTATCTCAAGGCCATGTTCGGAGGCGCAGGTCTCAGCATAGCCTACGCTTCATATGCAATCACCCCCGTCTTCGGTGTCATTGGCGGGGTTGTCTCCAACCAGACACAGAAAGAAATCCGTTATATCATACACGTTGCGGGCAAAGAACCCGGACAGTACGTACGTTCGATGGACCGTCTCAAACTCGGAAAACCTATGGGATTCACATATTCCCAGGTATCAGGTCTCACCGCAAATTCAGGTACATCCGCTTCATACACACCCGCACAGCGTGTACAGGACCTCGGTGTTTTCGCGGAACCTGCTCCTGTGTCTCAAACTGCGGTAGTCGATACCACTATCGGCATCCGTGAAGAAGTTCCCGCAAAGAGACCGTCTTCGGTAAAATTCGACAGAGTACTCGGCAAAAAGAAAGCGCGTTCCGACATCATTCAGGAATCTACGCCTACCTCGAACCTCGGAGTAACCGCATCCGTAACCGATACGGCTGACACAGTTCCAGAAGTCAGGACATTCGATGACGTTCCCGAAGAGATCGTTCCCGATGTTCCTTCCGAGTCAAAGAAAACCGATGATGACTCCGAGTATCTGTGAGTACAATTCGTGTGCGTATATACGCGCACGACATTGTTTTATAGTCTCACTCGATAACCCCGTCATCAGAGGCGAATGAACTTGTTCTGTCCGGACTGCAAATCAATGGTCTTCCCCAAGGACGGGGGTTATTACTGTAAAAACTGCGATAAGCTTATCGAAGAAGAAATCGAAAGCGAAGGATTCACGACCTCGTCCAAGGCCAAGGAAACGGCCGTTGTGGCGGGCGGGGAGGCTGTACTTCCCAAGGCACGTGAAATCTGTGCGAAATGCGGTAACACCGAAGCATACTACTATATGAGGCAGAACAGGTCTGCCGATGAACCTGAGACTATTTTCTACCGTTGCACCAAGTGCAACTACCAGTGGAAGGTCTGAGTACTGATTGAGGAGACGGTGATGTAATGTTCAAGGCACAAATCAAAGCGGAGACACTGAAAGGACTTGTGAACGTCATATCCACACTCATCGACGAGGTGAAATTCACCGTCGACCCCGAAGGAATGAGCCTTAAGGCTGTCGATCCCGCACATGTTGCGATGATCGAACTCAGGATGGAAGCGGGTGCGTTCGAGAGTTATTCCGCAGACAACGCGGAAATCGGATTGGATCTCGACAAGGTGAAGGAAGTTCTCAAACTCTCCGGAGCCGGAGAGATCATTACCATGGATCTCGACGAAGACCGCGGAAGGCTTGTCTTCAAAATCGGAAACATCACAAGGCGTATGAACCTCGTGGACACATCGAGCATGAGCGACCCCAAAGTCCCGAAGCTCGAGCTTGCCGCGGCAATCGAAGTCCCTGTTTCCGAACTTCAGAGAGGAATCAAGGCATCCGAGAAGATTTCGGATCACATCACACTCATAGCCGACACGGATTACTTTGAACTCCTGTGCGAAGGAGACACCGATTCTGCGGATCTCAGGCTCAGCAAAGAGAACCTGACAAGCATCGATGTGGACTCACAGGTAAGCAGTATGTTCCCCCTCGATTATTTCTCCAACCTTATCAAGGCGATGCCGTCCGACATCAACGTCAGAATTGAATTGGATAACGATTATCCTGCAAAATTCATCTTCAACCTGGCCGGCGACAACGGCAGTGTCATGTACCTTCTCGCTCCCAGGATAGAGAACGAATGACCTCCGGTGGAAAGAACATGGACTCCATAGAACTTCAGCGGATGGCCAACAGACTGAGGATGCATGTAATCGAGATGACATACACAGCAGGTTCGGGACACCCCGGAGGTTCCCTTTCCGCTGCGGATATCATCACTGCGCTGTACTTCAGGGTGATGAAACACGATCCCAAAAACCCCGCATGGGAGGACAGGGACCGTTTCGTACTGTCCAAAGGACATGTCGCACCCGTTTTGTATGCAGCACTTGCGGAATCCGGATATTTCCCGGTTGATGAACTGATTACTCTGAGGCAGTTGGGTTCCAGACTTCAGGGACACCCCGTACGCGGAAAGGTTCCCGGGGTGGAAATGTCCACGGGATCTCTCGGACAGGGCCTGAGTATGAGCTGCGGTATCGCACTCGCAGGTAAGATGGATGCCAAGGACTACAAAGTCTACTGTATGCTCGGAGACGGAGAACTTCAGAGCGGTCAGAATTGGGAAGCCGCAATGCTTGCTTCCAATTACAAATTGGACAATCTTATTGCAATCGTGGACCGCAACAGACTGCAGATCTGCGGTGATACCGAGAAAGTAATGTCATTGGAACCGTTGGCAGACAAATGGATGGCGTTCGGATGGAATGTTATCGAAGCAGACGGACACGACATGGACAGAATCCTCGGAGCATTCGAGGAAGCGGGAAAGGCCGAAGGTTCGCCTACCGTGATTATTTTCGATACAGTCAAAGGAAAAGGTGTGTCGTTCATGGAGAACAACGCAGGTTTCCACGGCAAAGCATGTAACAAAGAAGAGTACGGAATCGCAACCGAAGAACTCAGCAAGGTGATCTGATGGGAGCCGCACAGCGTGATTACTACGGAAAAGCACTCGCATACCTTGCACGTGAGAGAAAAGATGTGATTGTACTCGATGCGGATCTTGCGGGATCCACAAAAACATCCGATTTCAAGAAGGTCGCACCCGAAAGATTTGTCGAAGTAGGTATCGCCGAGCAGAACATGATCGGTGTTGCCTCGGGATTGGCGGCATCCGGAAAGACTGTGTTTGCTTCGACATTCGCTGTATTCGCAACAGGCAGATGCTGGGAACAGATCCGTCTTGCAGTCGCATACCCGAAACAGAACGTCAAGATTGTTTCCACCCACTGCGGAATAAGTGTGGGAGAGGACGGAGCATCGCATCAGGCATTGGAAGATATCGCAATAATGCGTGCAATTCCGAATATGACTGTAATTTCGCCTGCGGATGCACATCAGGCATATGCAGCGACGATTGCAATGGCCGATTACAAAGGACCTTGCTACATGAGGCTCGGACGTGCCAAGTTCCCTGAGATTTATCCCGAAGATGTAGGTTTCGAAATCGGCAAAGCGGATGTTCTCAGAGAAGGTAAGGATATCACACTTATCGGAACGGGACAGATGGTATCATGCTGTCTCGATGCCGCCGAAGCACTTTCCAAAGAAGGAATTTCAGCGGAAGTAATCAACATTTCAACTATCAAACCTCTCGATGCCGAGACAGTACTGAAGTCCGTCGGAAAGACAGGATGCGCAGTCACCGCCGAGGAGCACAGCATCATCGGAGGACTCGGTTCCGCAGTCACTGAAGTTGTATCGGAATCATGCCCCGTACCTGTTGTGAGAGTGGGAACCAAAGATACATTCGGCGAATCCGGTAAAGCGGAACTGCTGATGAAGAAATACGGCCTTACCGCAGAAGATATCGTTGCGGCGGCCAAAGATGCCATTTCAAAGAAGAGATGATTTAGATGAAGATTTTCATAGATACAGCTAATTTGGACCAGATCAAAGAGATCAACAGTTGGGGTATTGTCGACGGTGTCACAACCAACCCGAGCCTTATCGCTAAGGAAGGTGTCGATGTCAAGACAAGAATCAAAGAGATCGCAGAGATTGTAGACGGACCCATTTCCGCAGAGGCCATGTCAATGACCGCCGATGAAATGGTGAAGGAAGGACGTGAACTCGCAAAGATTCACCCCAACGTTGTCATCAAACTCCCGATGTGCATCGAGACACTGAAAGCGACATCCAAACTCAGGGAAGAGGGAATCAGGGTAAACGTTACACTGATCTTCTCCGCACAGCAGGCACTGCTCGCAGCGAAAGCGGGAGCGGCATATGTTTCACCCTTCGTCGGACGTCTCGACGATATCGGAGAGTACGGAACGGATCTGATCTCAAACATCGTTCAGATTTACTCCAACTACGATTTCGACACAGAGATTATCGCAGCTTCCATCAGGCACCCCGTCCACGTGTTGGATGTTGCCCTTGCAGGATGCGATATCGCCACAATCCCGTATGATGTGCTGAAGAAGATGGTTTCCCACCCCAAGACAGACGAGGGAATCCAGAAATTCATCGCCGATTACGAGAAGTCGAAGAAACAGTGATTGTATGTACGACGCCGTTATAGTCGGCGCCGGACCTGCCGGCACAACGGCTGCTGCTTCGATAGCGAAAGACCGTAATGTGCTGGTAATCGAAGAACACGATGAGATAGGAGTGCCGGCACAGTGTGCCGGCCTCATATCTGTCGTAACTGCAGATTATTTGGGTGTCGATTTCAAAAGATACGGCACCGCAGACACATTTAACATTATTTTTCCCGACGGAAAGGAAATGAGGATTCCTTCCGACAGACCCAGAATGACAGTTCTCAACAGAACGGAATTGGACAGGAAACTTGCGGAAAAGGCAGTCGACTCGGGAGCGGAAATACGCCGGTCTGTAAAGTATCTGTCACATTCCGTGAAAGACGGTATTGCGTATGTTAAAACAACCGACGGTACTTTTGAGACAAAGCTGCTTATAGGTGCCGACGGACATTCCTCTAAGGTTGCTTCGTCACTGGGAAACAACGGTCCGAAGGAATATGTCAGAGGGTTGGAATACGATATCAAATTCAGATCCGAAGAACAGAATAAAATCGATGTGATCTTCGGAACTAAAGTTGCACCTGGATTCTTTGCATGGTCTATTCCCTGCGGTGATTTCACACGTGTGGGACTCTGTACATCATGGGATTCGGGACTCCCGTCGGACTACATCGGACCGTTAATCAACAGGCTGGGTCTTTCCGATAAACCCGTACTGAAAAAATACAGCGGAAAGATTCCGATAGGCGGTCGCAGAACAACCTATTCGGACAATCTGATGCTTGTCGGTGATGCAGCGGGACAGATTAAACCCATCTCGGGCGGAGGATTGTACCCAATTGTCAAAGCGGTTCCCTGTCTGAAGGAAACAGCCGAAGAAGCATTTGAAAAGAATGATTTCTCGGAGAAAGTGCTGTCACGTTACGAAAAGAGATGGAAATCTGCCATAGGTAAAGAGATGAAGAACGGTTACCGCATGAGGAAACTGTTCACGAAGATGAATGACGATGATTTCAACGGAATGTACAGAGCATTTGATAATGAGAAATTAATCCGTCATATGGGCGGGATAGACATAGACGATACGAGCAGTATTGCCAAATATGCATTGACGAATCCCATGTTTATGAGGTACGGCGTACCTATAGGTCTGAAGGTGCTGTTCAGATGATATTGGCAAAGATCCCCACAGACGAAGCATCCGAAATTATCCCGATGCTGATGAAGAGGGAACTTGTCAACCGCAACGCTAAGATTTCCAAAGGCGACGGATGCCGTCTTGTTCCGATTCAGGAAGGAAAAGAGCATGTGCTTGTTGCTATGGGTTACGAAATAACCGAGGGTGAAGCGCATTCAAGAGACAGGATTCCTCCTCAGGACCGTATAAAAGAAGCATTATCCGATCTTCCAGAAGATGTTCTGAGAGAACTTCCCATGAAATGGGAATATGTCGGAAAAATTGCAATTATCACACTCAGAGATTCCGCCGAACCCTACAGGGAACGCATAGGGAAAGTCTACGCCGAAGAACTCGGGATGGAATCGGTATGTGCGGACCGTCACGGAGTGACGGGAGAGTTCAGAGTACCTACGACGGAACCGATTTACGGTACAAAAACAGAAGATATCAGGCTCGAGAACGGCATTCTTTACGATATGGATGTCACGAAAGTGATGTTTGCATCCGGAAATATCGACGAGAGAGAACGTATGGAAGGATTCGACTGTACGGGAGAAACCGTAGTGGATATGTTTGCGGGAATAGGATATTTCACACTTCCGTTGGCTAAGTTCGCGCATCCGAAGAAACTGTACGCATGTGAGAAGAATCCCGATTCATACGGGTTTTTGGTGAAGAACATAAAACTTAACGATGTCGGAGATATTGTTGAACCTATACTTTCAGACAACCGCGATCTGAATCTCGGAATGCATTTCGCCGACCGCATTCTTATGGGTTATGTTCAGAGAACATCTGAATTTATTCCTAAGGCGTTGGAGATGCTGAAGTCCGGAGGAATCATTCACTATCACGATACGTTCTACGTTCACGAATACGAAGGTAAAATTAGGGAAATCTTCGATAAGATGTGTCCGAACGGATATTCTGTAGAGAACATCCGCGAAGTGAAATCCTTCGCACCTTCTGTGTCGCATTACGTTGCGGACATCAGAGTGTTTTAGACTGATTCTCCGCATCCGAGTGCAGTGAGAAGTGTGTTCATCTTGTCCCTGTAATCTTCACCTTCGGCTTTGACAAGCTGTTCGACAAAGGGATAAAGGAACTTTGTGAAATCTTCCTCTTCTTTGGTGCACTTGATAACATCAATCGATGCGATATCACAGAATGCTTTCGCCATTGCACGTGTTTTCCTGTCCTTGGGTATAACATCGGCAAGACATTCGGCGAGCATTTCTCCGCCGCCGACTTTGTATGCTTTTGCATAGGCGTCTGCATGTTTCGTGACTTCTCCCGGTCTCTTGAACACAGGGAGTTTGTTTACGACATCAAGTGAAATGAACTTCTGATAAGCCTCTTTGACAGTACCTGCAGGATTCATTCTCGATAAATCTCCGAATGAATCCGCAATCTCTTCGTTGGTGAACGACGCGATCACTTCGTGTGCGTTACCCCATACGGAAAGCAGAGCATCGGATGCTTTGTTGTTCTTGGCAATCACCGATGCAGAGGTGTTTTTCGAAAGATACGACCTCAGTGCCAGCAGTTCGGCTTCGGTTCCTGTTAAATCATTCAGGAATGCATCCAAATCGGAACCGTAGTTCTTCGTTCCTATGATGTATGTAGCCGAATCGGAACTCTTCAGAGAACCGATTTCGCCTTTCAGAATGATATTCAGAATGTTGACATCCGTCAGCAGTCCTGCGGAGTATTTCTTCAGATTGTCCCCCGTAACCTGTGTCCTTCCTTCGGAACCTTCGCTGTGATAGCTGTGTTCGACGAATACTTCAATATCATCCAGCGGATCTCCGCCGACGAATCTTGAGATAAGGAACTGCAGGGTGGAAACATCTTTGGCACAGTCTTTGCAGATACGGATTTCCGTTTCTGCGGATTTCACTTTAATTACCAATATTCCGTCGGAGTGGTGCCCGCATGAAATCTCATCGTTCTCGAATTCATAAGGGGTGTCCCAGAATGTGTCGTAAATGTAATCGACCGGCATATTCGGTTTCTTGGAACATACAATCTCGTCTCCGAAGGAGTAAATGTGCACGCCTTTCTTCTTGGCGATACCGCTGAAAAGCAGCAATCTGATTTTCGGGTCGTTGTAGTACTGCATGCCGATGAGTTTGTCGTTACCGACTGCTCCCCTCTGTGCATATGATACTTCTTCTCCGGCGAGTTTCGCAGTGGCAAGATAAGGCACCGAACCTGCGGCATACAGCGATATTGTGGCACAGTATGCTTTGAAGATGTCGTCGCCTCCTTTGGAAGCCATTTTGATCAGTGCATCCGGGTCTTCTCTGATCTTGCCGAGTTTTCCTATGGATGAGAATGTTTTGTCAAACGGGCAGAGGAAACATTTTCCCGCACATTTCGGTCTGATGAGCGAAGGATCCTCCCAGAGTGCTTTGGATCTCTCAAGTATATCGCTTTCGAGCCTCTTAGGTGTGTGTTTTATGCCTCTGAGTTTGACCTTCTTACCCGCCATAGCCGTTGGTATGGTAAATTATGATATAAACATGTCCGAATACCCCTTACGGAGTAAGCATATGGCCGCGGATGAGGTCGCTGCGCACAGAAAGAAAGTAAGGGAATTCATCGCAAGAGCTCCGTTCTGCAGAACATCCCTCGGCGATAAAGATCTGGAACTTTACTGCGAAGCGCTGACACATGACAGTTACTGCAGAGGCGAAGCAGTCAATATCCCGGGATTGAAGGCGCCGGAATCCTACGAACGTCTGGAATTTCTGGGAGATGCGGTTCTTGAATTCATTGCATGTGAGTATGTTTATCTCAATTCCGAACTGAGAGAAGGAAAGATGACCGATTTCAAGCAGGAAATTGTCAGAAATAAGAATATTTCCGACAGAGTTCTTTCCTACGGGCTGGATATCGATTCCGCAATGCTTGTAAGCCACGGTCACCGCAGCGGAAGTAAGAATCTGATTGAAGAGAATATGCGTGCGGATTCGTTTGAAGCACTGATAGGTGCCACATATGTCCTGTGCGGAATGGACGAGGCCAGAAGGATAGTCCGCGAAGTTCTCATAGACCAATCCGTTAATACGAACGAATCCGGTTGAGGTTTTATATTTTACACACCGATGACCTCGTATGGACGTCGACGGAACAGCAAAAGCCATCAAAAATATGAAGATACGCGGCGCAGGAAGGATTGCAAGGGCATGTGCATCCGCACTCTACGACTTCGCCGACAGTTACGAGGGTACGGACAGAGAACGTTTCCTCGATGATTTGGAAGAGGCCAAGAAGAAACTCATCGCATCAAGACCTACCGCCGTATCGCTTTACAACGGTGTGATGGCATCCGTCAAAGGTGTCGAGAAAGGCGAAGATGTCGAAGAAATGGTTTCGATGATCAAAGGACATGCCGAAGAATTCATAGAGAATTCCTGCGATGCCGTGAAATCCATAGCGGAATTGGGTTCTTCGATAATACGCGACGGAGATGTAATTATGACACACTGTAACAGCAGTGCGGCTGTCGCAGTACTCGTAGAAGCACATAATCAGGGAAAGAACATCAAAGTCTTTGCCACCGAAACAAGACCGTGGAGACAGGGTCTGATTACGGTAAGAGAACTCTACGACGCAGGTATCGACGTTACATTGATCGTGGACAGTGCGGCACGTCTTGTTATGGAAGGTGTCGACAAAGTGTTCGTAGGTGCGGATACCGTAACGGCACAGGGAACACTCATAAACAAAGTCGGAACATCACAGCTGGCACTTGCAGCACACGAGAAAGGTATTCCGTTCTATGCCTGTGCGGAAACATACAAATTCTCACCCCTCACACTGAAAGGAGACAATGTAAGAATAGAGGTACGTAACACCGACGAAATCGCAAGACCCGGAGAGATTCCCGAAGGTGTGAAGATCTACAACCCTGTGTTCGACCGCACGCCCGGAGATTTAATTACATATTACATAACGGAACTGGGAATGATTTCCCCGTCATCCGCAAAAGAAACCATTACAGAACTGTTCGAAGAGGAATGATCTATGAAGACATACTCATACATGCATCTCGGAGAGGATATAGATCCGGATTCATTCGTAATCTGCGATTACCGTGTAACCACGGACCTTCCCATGGAGAAAGCTGCGGAATCCATAGCCGCCGAGCAATCCACAGGAACCTGGACGGGAATCTCCACACTGAAGGACGATATTTTCGAGAAATACGGTGCGCGTATTAACAAGATAAACAAAGACAGTATCCGCATAGGATATCCTGTCGAAGATTTCAGTATCGAAACCGGTGCCGTACCTCAGATTCTCAGCGTTATTGCGGGAAATCTTTTCGGTCTCGAGTCCATAGGAAAAGTGAGGTTGGAAGACGTCTTCTTCCCCAAATGCATTCTGAGAGAATTCAAAGGTCCGAAGTTCGGTGTAAACGGAATAAGAAAAGCATTGGACCGTCCGGAGAAGCCCTTAGTGGGAACAATCGTGAAGCCCAAGATAGGACTTTCACCGAAGGATTTCGCCGATTATGTGTACGAGGCAGGTAAGGGAGGACTTACCAACAGCAAGGATGACGAAACTCTCGTGGATCAGAAGTTCTGTCCTATCGAAGACCGTACCGTAGCCGTTGCGGAAGCGTTGGATCGTTTGGAGTCTGAAGGACACAAAATGATGCACGCAATCAATGTAAGTACGTCCGGTCACAAAATTATCGAACTTGCAGAGAAAGTTCAGAGCTGGGGTGCGAGAGAACTCATGGTTGATGTAATCACATGCGGTTTCGCCGCAGTACAGGCATTGGCTGAGGATCCGTCAATCAAAATTCCGATTCACGTTCACAGAACGATGCACGGAGCTATGACAAGAGATCCTCTCCACGGTATCTCCATGCTTCCGATAACAAAACTCGTCCGTATGTGCGGAGGAGATGCACTGCACATAGGTACGTTAGGCGTAGGTAAGATGTCCGGTAACGCCAAAGACAGAAACAATCTCGATGCCTGTCTGGATGACATCACAATTCCGTACAGGACGGTTATGCCCGTCTGTTCCGGAGGAGTATATCCCGGAATAGTCGAGAAGATTATCAGTGAATCCGGATTCGACGTTCAGATTCAGGCCGGAGGAGGTGTCGCAGGACACCCCGGAGGCGTAAGAAAAGGTGCAACGGCCATGTCCCAGGCAGTGGATGCCGCATTCGCACGTATACCTGCTGCGGAATACGCAAAAGATCACGAAGAATTACGCATAGCATTGGAGAAGTGGGGACAGTGAAGCTCATTGCGAAAACATTCGACGTGGATGCCGTAGAACCGAGGGCTGTCATTCACGACCGCGACTGTATCGAGATAGGAGTGAAAGAAGGAGAACGTGTGCTGATATCTTCTGGAAAAGCACAGTACGTAATCATCGCCAACAAATCCGATACGGTAATCGAAAGAGGATACATCCTCGTACCCGAGAAAGTTATGGAGAAACTCGGTGCATCCGACGGAGATGAATTTACTGTCACATATTCTCCCAAACCCGAATCGGTAAAAGGCATCCGTAAGAAGATGGACGGTCAGAAACTGACCAAGGATGAGATCAATGCAATCGTCGTAGACATTCTTGAAAACAAACTTTCCAAGATCGAAGTGTCGGCATGGCTGACTGCACTCTACATCAACGGCATGGATATCGATGAAATTGCGGATTTCACCAATGCCATGGTCGATACCGGAGAACGTATCCACTTCGACCGTACACCCGTATTCGATTTCCACAGTGTCGGAGGTGTTCCCGGGAATAAGGTCACTCCGATTGTTGTTTCAATCGTAGCCGCAGCGGGACTGATGCTTCCGAAGACATCGTCACGTGCCATAAGCAGTGCATGCGGAACATCCGATTTCGTGGAAACGTTCTGCGATGTGGAACTCGACGCAGACAGACTGAAGAAAATTTCGGAAGAAGTCGGAGGAGTTCTCGCATGGGGCGGTTCTATGAATCTGGCACCTGTTGATGATATGGTCATCAGTGTCGAGAATCCTCTCGGAATCAACCCCCGCGCACAGATGTTGGCATCTATTATGAGCAAAAAACTCGCCATCGGTGCGACTCATCTTCTTGTCGACATTCCCACAGGTCCGGGAACGAAAGTTCCGACAATCGAAGCTGCAAGGGCATATGTCCGCGACTTCATGGAATTGGGTAACAAGCTCGGCATTCACGTGGAATGTGCCGTAACCTACGGGGACCAACCCGTCGGAAGCGCCATAGGTCCGATACTCGAAGCGAGGGAATGTATCCGCATCCTTGAAGGCTCGGAACACCCGTCAAGTGTGGTTGAGAAGGCATGCGATCTTGCGGGAATTATTCTTGAAATGGGCGGAATACCGAACGGTTCCGATGAAGCACACAGGATATTATCATCGGGAGAGGCACTGAAGAAGTTCAGGCAGATTGTTGCTGCACAGGGCGGAAATCCCGAATTGAAATCCGACGACCTCAAACTGGGTAAGTTCAAATTGGATGTTCTCAGCACCACAAGCGGTTATGTTCACTCGATAAAGAACAAGGATCTGGTGCAGATTGCAAGGACTGCAGGCGCACCCGGAGACAAAGGCGCAGGTCTACTCATTCTGAAGAAGAAAGGTCAGAGAGTCGAGAAAGGCGACAAGATTATGGAAATCTACGCAGACGTAGAATCCAAGTGCCAGCGTGCAAAAGACATGTGCATAAAACTTCAGCCGATCGACATTGAAGGTATGCTTATAGAGAGGGCGGGATAAAATGAAAGCACTGTGTTTTACGGTAGATCTCGACAGGGATGCCAATATTCCGTTGATGGGAAAGCACGAAGCCGGTTCCATTGACAGAGGGTGCGGTACTCTTCCGAGATTCGAATCTTCGGGCAGGGGAGCGGAATCGATCGGAATGATGCTCGACGATCTTGAAATCGATGCAACATTCTTCGCCGAGGCAACGGCACTGAAAGAGACATGCGCATACGAAAGTCTTGAAGGATACGAGTTCGCAATGCACGGTTTCAACCACGAAGATATGACAGGCGAGAAAACCGGAGTCGCATTGGATTACGGAGAGATGAGGAAAATCATCGAGGATTCTATCTCAGTCATACGCGACTGCACCGGAACAAGTCCCAAAGGATTCCGTTCTCCGTATATGCTTCCGAACGAATTACTTCTCGAATTCCTCCCGGAATACGGTGTGGAGTACGATTCGTCATACTACGTCTACGCAGACGGAGCCGTCAGACCGTACAAACTGGATAACGGACTCACGGAGATTCCTGTTGCCAAATGCACCGATGCTTCGGGCAAATCCATTACATCCTATCTGTGGCCGATGCACGAAGGTCAGAGGAAGAAAGAGGATTACGTCCGCATGGCGGAATCGATCGAAGACGGTGTATTTGTACTGTCAACCCACAGCTGGCACGTATGCGAAACACAAAAGAAATTACTCTCGGACGATGAAATCGACGAGCAGATTTCAGACGTTACATGGATTCTGGAAACTCTGATTGACAAAGGTTTCGTTCCCATGAGTATGTCCGAAGCCTGCAGAAAATTCAGGTGATTCAGAGAATCATCAGTAACGTACCGGCAACTATCAGTACCAATCCGAACAGCGCTTTGTGCGTAAGCTTCTCTTTGAACACGAAGTAGGAGAAGATTATCGTCACAAGGATGCTGAGTTTGTCAATCGGAACGACGATACTTGCCGGTCCGTCACTCAGTGCTCCGAAGTAGCATAACCACGATGCACCTGTTGCGATTCCGGAGAGGCAGATGAATGCCAATTCTTTCTTCGGGATTCCGTGTACTTTTTCCTTTTTGCCGGTGACAAAGACCATCATCCACGACATCAGAAGTACAACGAACGTACGGATCATCGTTCCGAGGTTGGATTCCACGCCCTCGATTCCGATCTTTCCCAAAATTGCGGTAAGTGCCGCAAACACGGCGGAAAGACATGCGAATAGTAACCAGGAATGACCTTTTCCTTCATTCGTACTGTCTTTCTTTTCAATCATCATCAGCGTTCCGACTGCGATAAGAACGACGCAGATTCCTTTGAGCCAGGTGACCGGTTCCTGCAGTATCAGGAAGGCTAAGATTATCGTCAGTGCGGTACTTGATTTATCGATAGGTACGACCTTGTTTACGTCACCTATCTGTAACGCACGGAAATAACAGAGCCAGGATGCGCCTGTTGCGATACCTGAAAGTATCAGGAAAACCCATGTTTTTGTACTCAGTCCGTCGATTTCACCCAGTGAACCGACTATCAGAACCATCAGGAACGACAGCGGAAGAACGACCGCCGTACGTATTGCGGTGGCTACAGTAGAATCTGTATTTTTTATCCCGCATTTCGCGAGAATCGATGTGAGGCCGGCGAATAACGCCGAACCCAAAGCCAAGAGCATCCACATTCGCAATACGCTTCCGATCAGGTATTGGGGAATTCATTGTACAGGCAGTATATACGTAGTTCTTCCCCGGTCTGGGAAATGTTGCCGTAAAAAAATTACGGGTGATGTGATAAAAATAAATACTGAGAATGACCGTATGACTCACGACGGTTCATGCTGAGAAAATTCTCCGTTGCCAACTATAAGAATTTCGAGAAAGAACTGACTCTCGATTTCACAAAAGTCCATGACTACAAGTTCAACACACGCTGTACAGACAGCGGTCTGCTCAGCAAGATACTTATGGTCGGTAAGAACGGATCTGGAAAGACGAATTTTGCGTATGCGCTCTTTGATATCGTGTATACACTGACCGACAACACATCCCACCCTCTTCAGAAGGATGTCGGCAGTTTCATCAACGGAAACAGCGGGAAGGATGAAGCCTCATTCACATACGAATTCCTCGACGGCAGTGATGTAATCAGGTACACATACGGCAAGACGGCACCTCTGAAGATGACCCGCGAATCGTTTTCCGTGAATGATGAGGTTGTTTTTGATTTCGATTACAGATCAAAAGGCAGGAATGTCAACCGCCTCGATATGATCGGTGCGGAAAGTCTGAACACGGATCTTCTCGACGGTTCTCTGCCTGCGCTGAGGATAATCGCGAATAACACCGTACAGGGAAAGGAATCTCCTGTACGTTTTGTGATGGATTTCGCAAACAGGATGCTGTACTACAGATCATGTCAGGACGGAAATACATTCATCGGTTTGTTCAAGAGTCCGTCCGATATCGAGCAGTACATCATAGAAAAGGGATTGGTAAGGGATTTTGAAAAATTCCTCAATGAGACAACGGGGCTCGGTATCAGTTTGGATGTGTTCACAGGTCCGTCGGTGAGATCTCTCGTTCAGAAATTCCCTGGCAAGAGCCTCTATTTCCAACCGATAGCTTCGAGCGGAACGAAGGCTCTGGAACTGTATTATTTCTGGAGCAGAAGCTTCGGAGATGTGTCCTTCCTCTTCATAGACGAATTCGATGCTTACTATCATTTTGAACTCTCCTGCAGAATGATGGATCATGTACTCGGTAACGTGGATGCACAGACAGTACTGACTGCATACAACACAAAACTAACCGATAACGACCTTATGCGTCCCGACTGCTGTCTTCTGATTGAAAACGGCGTGATAACCTCCTTTGCAGACCGTACGTCCAAAGAACTCCGCGAGGGTCACAACATAGAGAAAATGTTCCGCAGCGGAACATTCTGCAATGATTGAATTCGGACTGCATCGTTTCCTGTTTGTTTTCCTGGGTTTCGGTATCTAGCATACGTAAAATACGTATTTTACGCGTGCGACTAGGTTATATATTGCAGGTATATTCAGTGGTAAGGAGGCTATCTAGGTGACATGTTCTCTCATCAAAGGTGCGGATATTTCCGCCGATATTTACGGCGAAATCAAAGAAAGAATCGCGAAACTGAAAGAACACGGCATTGTTCCCGGATTGGCCGCGGTGATGGTGGGAAGCGATCCCGCATCGCAGGTTTATGTCAAAGCCAAAGAGAAGAAATGCGCCGAATTGGGAATAAGATCGGAAATGATCTATCTCTCGGACAACATCACCGAAGAACACTTAATCTCCAAGATAAAGCAGCTGAACGCGGATCCGATGATTCACGGATACCTTATACAGCTGCCTCTGCCCGACCACATCGATACGGACAGAATTATCAACGCAATCGATCCGAAGAAGGATATCGACTGTTTCCACCCCGAAAATGTAGGAAGAATGCTCGTAGGCGACCATATCTTCCTGCCTGCGACACCCGGAGGCGTACAGCAGATGCTCATCCGTTCCGGAATAGAAACGGAGGGAAAACACATTGTCGTTGTGGGAAGGAGCAACATCGTCGGGAAACCTATGGCTGCACTCATGATGCAGAGAGGTCTCGGAGGAGATGCGACAGTAACCGTCGTACATTCCAAGTCCCGCGATCTCGAAAAGATGACACGTCAGGCGGACGTCCTGATTGTGAGTATCGGCAAACCGCTTTACGTAAAAAAGGACATGGTCAAGGAGGGTGCCGTAGTCATAGATGTAGGCATCAACAGGATAGAAGATCCGTCGTCTCCCAAGGGCACAAGACTCGTCGGAGATGTGGATTTCGATGACGTAAAAGACATCGTATCTGCCATTACTCCGGTACCCGGAGGCGTGGGACCTATGACCATATGCACCCTGATGGACAACGTAGTCAAGGCTGCAGAACTTTCGATTCAGGCTCAGAAGTGATAATATGATGAGAGAATGTGAAGAACACGGTTATTTCCGTGACGAATATTGCCCTGTTTGCGGTGAAGAAGGAAAATTCATCATGAACGATTACGAGTTGGAGAAACTCGGAAGGACCATGGCCGGCATACTCAGACACGGAAGGTTCGACCTCAGGATGGACGATCAGGGATTCGTAAGAATCAAAGACATCGTCTCCAAGGTGAAAGAGAACAACCCGCGTATGCACTGGCTCAGACCGCATCATATAATCGCTCTTGCGGACACAGATCCGAAGGGCAGATACCAGGTATCCGGCGACGAAGTGAGAGCGACATACGGTCACACCGTAAAACTCGACCTTAAACTGGATACGGATAACATTCCCGATACGCTTTATTACCCCACAACCGAGGATGAAGCGGATATTATTCTTGAAGCGGGACTTATGCCTTCGGACAGGTCTATGGTACACCTGTCCCTGACATACGACGATGCATTCGCCGCAGGTTCCGTACGTACCGAGAATCCCATCATCCTTGCAATCGACACGAACGCATGTTTCAACGAAGGTTACGACATCGGAAGAGCGGCGAAAACCGTCTTCCTCTGCAAACATGTGCCCGCAGACTGCCTGAGGATTATTTACGAAGAGGAGCTGGAGTGAATGCCCAACGCACTCACACCCGAAGAGGTCCGCGCAAAGTTCGGACCCATGTTCTGTAAAGGACTCTATACAATCGTCGACGAGAAAAACAATGTCGCAAAAGTCATCGAGACCTGCTCTGCGAGAGGTCCCGTCGAGTGGGACGTTGTCAACAGAAAGCGTACCGGAGGAATCATTTCCGATATCGTTCTTGACGGACACACAGTCATCATGGACACAGTTGTCGGCAAGAAAGAACTGAAATTCGGACCTGCATCGGCGGACATCGGCGGACAGGGAATCGAGTCTCTTGAAATCAAGGGTGATGAAGTTCACACAGTATGGAGAGGAATCGCCGGAGCCGGAGTCGGTGTAGGCGCATGTCTTCCCCAGGCAGACGGTGTAATCAGAACAATTTATCCCGACGATTTCAAAATGGGCGGTGCGTACATTGCATCCACCGAAATTGT
>CAZDCU010000014.1:24030-36209 GCA_964504055.1 uncultured Methanomassiliicoccales archaeon | reverse complement strand
ACGCTGATCGGATGCGTTCATCTCGATCAGTCCCCATGAGAATTCATTGGCCAATGCTTCGGCGCAGGTTGTCTTTCCCACACCGGGCGTACCGATCATAACGACTGCTCTCTTCTTCGGTATGCCTTTGTCCCAGGATTCGGCCCATGCTTTGAGGTCTGCAACAGGCCCGGGATTTCCCAGGACATCTTTCAGTGTCCTCGGCCTGTATTTTTCCGTCCAATCCTGTGACATTACAATCACTCCATACCGTTGAGCTTACGTTCAAGCTCCGCAATCTCGTTATCCGCTTCCCAATTGGATCTTAAATCATACATGGGAATCGATTTCTTGCGGATTTTCGCTTCATTCAGTTCTTTTACCAACTGAGCGCGTTCTTCCTCTCTTCCCTTCCACAGTTCATCCATGGATTTCGACTGCATCCTTGAGAATTCGGCAGACAGTTCATCGGAAAGACGGTTGTATTTTGCGGATGTGGAAGTCAGAGCTTCTTTCATTCCGTAGTCTTCGAATTCTGTGACAAATGCATCGAACTGTTTCACAACACGGTCGACCATATCCGAGCACAGTTCGCATGTACGGACTTTTCTTTCGAATTCCATTGAATTCAGAGAATTGTAAATATCTTCCATAACCTCATTGAAAACCATGAGATTATCCATTATTCTCTCGACTTCGAAATCATAACCTTCGATATCGAAATTATCTCTTGTGGGGACCTTCAGAGATGCACACGTTTCCGCCCTGTCGTATGCCATCAGAAGATTCTCGTCCGTCTCCGAAGATCTGTCGTAAACTTTTGCAATGTTTTTGACATCGCGTTCGAGGTTCGATCCGCATTTGTTACAGTACCCGAATACCTTTCCCTCACGGAAAGTGCAGAGATTACCGCATTTCGGACACTTGACGGACAGTTGGGACATGTCACTCCTAATGACGGCATAGATTATAACACCTGTCGCACTCACGGGATAAAGTATCACGGATGATACCTTAGGTATAATTATTCAATACTTCATTCAGACAGTCATGAAGATCACACTCGTACAGTCCAGAGGCCTCATGAACGATCCGACGGTCAATTTTTTCAAGGCGAGGATGAGGATCAACAACGTAGAATCCGATATTTTCGTTCTCCCCGAGATGTTCTGTTCCGGATACACCGGAAAACCGAACGAAATGGCCGTGGATACACTCGACGCAAAGATTGTTTCCAAACTCTCGGAACTTTCCGTGAACAGGGGCTGTGCGATTATCGTCGGTTGTCCCAGACTTATCGACGGAAAATACTACGACTGTGCGCTGCACATAAGCGGAAAGAACATCAGCACTTACAGGAAGATGATTCTCAGCAGCGACGGTGCATTCGATGAAAACGAGTACTTCGCAACGGGAAACCAGCCCATGATTATCAATCACATGGGTACAAAGATAGGAATTTCGGTGGGCTACGATCTTCTTTCCACCGAACTGTACAAATATTATGCGGAACACGACGTGGATCTTCTGATCTGTATTTCCGCATTCACCGAAGAACAGATGAACAGGTTCGACAGCATCGTTAAATCGAGAGCTGCCGAGAACTCACTTCCTGTTATTCTCTGCAACATGGTCGGACCCGACTGCGGAAAGAACCTCATAGGCAGGAGTAAATTCATCGGTCCCGACGGTAACATCATCGAAGGGTGCACCGAGAGCAGTGATGTCAGGGTGCTTGACGTCGATGTCGATATGCTCAAAGAAGCCAAGAAGAACAGGATTATCCTCCCTGATTTGGTATTCGGAGAATGCATATGCGTTGACAGCGAATCCGGTAACGGAGAAAACGCAAAGACCTGTCCTTACACCGGCGCAATATTGAAATGAGTGTCGGTACTACAAATCATCAATGCCCTTACGGGCATCGGTGAGATGACATGATTGACGGCCTATTCGAAATGCTTATGCTGCTGTGTTTCGCAGTCGCATGGCCTTTTTCGATCCTGAAACAGCTGAGGACGAAGAGAACCGAAGGTAAGAGCGTACTGTTCTCATACGTTGTACTCATGGGATATCTGTGCGGTATCATCAACAAGATTGTAATCAATCAGATTAACTATGTGATGTTCTTCTACATCCTCGATTTCGCACTCGTGTTCACGGATGTTTTGCTTTACTACAGATACTCGCGTATGGCAGCCCGTAATACGAATAAAACAGAATAAATCCGGGCGTTTCCGCCCGGATAAAGATTTTCAGAACAGTTTGAAGACAAGATCGGAGTAACCGACCGCATCGTCCAACGGAATTCCTGCGTTGATCGATGCCTGGGCGTACATGATCTTGATGAGATCTTTCGCTCTTTCTTTGTCGTTGAGGAATGCGTTATCCAATGCTTTGAACGCAGGGTGCGAAGCGTTGAGTTCCAACACACGCTGTGCCTTCATCTTGGTCTCATCGGAACCGGGCATCTCCGCGAAGTACTTCTCCATCTCGAGTGTGATATGTCCCTCACTTGTAAGCAAAACCGCATGATTCTTCAGTTTGTGTGAAATCTTCACCGCAGTTACTTTACCGTCGAGAGTTTCCTTTGCGAAGTCGAGGAGTTCTTTGTAAGTTTCCTCGTTCTTCTCCGCTTCCTTCTTCTCTTCTTCGGATTCGATACCGAGATCGTCGGATGTGACGTTACACATCTTCTTCTCTCTGTATTCTGCGATTGTTTTCATTACAAACTCGTCGACATCTTCTGTGAGAACAAGAATATCGTATCCTTTGTCACGGACCTGTTCGGTCTGAGGCATATTCTTTGCCTGTTCGATCGAATCTCCCGTTACATAGTAGATGTTCTTCTGATCCTCGGGCATTGCATCTACGTATTCGTCGAGAGAAACCAATCCGTCTTTCTCAGAAGATGTAAACATGAGAAGATCCTGAAGGAATTCTCTGTTTCTGCCGTAGTCTTCGACAAGACCGTATTTCAGCTGACGTCCGAAGCTCTTGTAGAATTCCTTGTATGTATCGGCATCCTCTTTCATTATTCTGAGAAGTTCCGCTTTGACTTTCTTCTTGAGATTCTCTCCGATTGCTTTCAGCTGAGCGTCATGCTGCAGAACTTCCCTTGAGATATTGAGGGAGAAGTCCTGTGAATCCACAACTCCTTTTACGAAACGGAAGCAGAACGGAAGAAGATCCGCACATTTGTCCATAATCAGGACACCGTTTGAATACAACTGAAGTCCGGGTTCGTAATCTCTTGAATAGAAATCATAAGGCGCTTTCTTGGGGATGAAAAGCATCGCTTTGTATGAAACAATACCTTCTGCGTTGACACGGATTACGGAGATAGGATCTTCGTAGTCATGGAATTTTGTCTTGTAGAATTCCTTGCATTTCTCATCGGTAGCGGATTTCTTGCTCTTCTGCCAAATCGGAACCATACTGTTGATTACTTTATCGACGGTCTTGGTGACATATTCCCTCTTGGGGTTGCCTTTCTCATCCTTTTCCCCGGTTTCCTTCCACTCGCCTTCTTCGACATCCATGTGAATAGGCCAGCGGACGTAATCCGAGTATGTTGTGATAAGTTCCTGAATCCTGTACGGTTCAAGGAATTCACAGTAATCCTCATCTTCCGTGTCGGGCTTGATATGCATGATAATATCGGTACCGTAGCCTTCTTTCTCGCATTCCCCGATGGTATAGCCGTCGGCACCGGAACTTTCCCATTTGTAAGCGACATCGCTGCCTGCGGCTTTTGAAATCACTGTAACCTTATCGGAAACCATGAATGCGCTGTAGAAACCGACACCGAACTGACCGATGATGGAATCCGCACCTTTCTTATCGCCGTTCTCTTTCTTGAAATCGAGAGAACCGCTGTGTGCGATGACACCGAGATTCTTCTCCATTTCTTCCTGTGTCATTCCGATACCGTTATCGCTGACAGTGACTGTCCTGCCTTCTTTATCGATTGACACTTTGATCTTGAAATCCTTCTTCGAAAGACCGAGTGATTCGTCAGTCATCGCTTTGAAGTTCATCTTATCGATCGCATCGGATGCGTTCGAAATAATCTCACGGAGGAAGATTTCCTTGTGAGTATAGATGGAATTGACCATCAGATCCAAAATACGCTTCGATTCCGTTTTGAATTGTTTCTTTGCCATTGGAATCTCTCCTTTAGTCTGATGAACGATAAAGAGTTAAAACTTCTATATAACGTTACCTACTCAAAATCGAAGATAAAAAGTTTTGTTCAAAACACAAAATATTAATTGAAAAATAAAATCCGACAAATTGAGTTTTTAGTATAGGGTCGCTTATCGTTCTTGACAAATTTCTCACAAAATGTAGTGGTTTCTGTCTCAAAAAACAACATTTATTAAATACTGAGTATTAAGGGGAGCCAATAACATGGGCATGAGCGCTGTAAAAATTACGGAATCTGCCCTTCATTCGGACAGCCGAATAAAGTGATACGATGAGTTTACTGACAGACATACAGACGACAATCACGGACGCCCTGGAACCGGTGGATTCGTTCGTCAACAATTATCTCGATGTCTACATTTGGTACATTGCATTCGTCTTCATCATACTAGGTGCACTGCTTTTCCTTTGGAAATTCAAGGGAATTCAGTTCACGACGATCAAGGACCAGATAAAGTACATCAACCCGATGTCCGGCATCGAGAAAGGAAAGAGAGAAAAACACAGTATGATTTCCTCATTCCAGGCATTCTGTGTCGGAATGGGTGCCCGTGTGGGTGTAGGAAACATCACCGGAGTTACTTCCGCCATCATCATGGGAGGTGCCGGTGCTATTTTCTGGATGTGGATTTTCGCAATCCTCGGAGCGGCCACATCCTTCGTAGAATGTACATTGGGACAGATTTTCAAAGAGAAGAAATCCGACGGTAACTACCACGGAGGTCCCGCATACTACATTATGAAAGGACTGAAGAACCGCAAATTTGCGCTTTTTATCGCATTCTGGATCATTGTCACATACGGTGTCGGTTTCATCGCAAACCAGGCAGCAAACTCAGCATCCGCATTCACAAGGATGGATGCACTTGCAGGTATCGACGGAATTACAATCATTCTCGCAGTCATCTTTGCGGCAATGACGGCTTTCCTCATCTTCGGTGGAGTTAAGAAAGTCGCAATGGCTTCCGAGATTCTCGTTCCTGTGATGGTTATTATCTGGCTCGTTATCGGTGCAATCGCAATCATCATCGGCTGGAATCAGCTCGGATGGGCAGTCGGACAGATCTTTGAGAACGCATTCAACTTCAAGCAGATATTCGCAGGATTCGCAGGAAGCTGTATTATGTGGGGTCTCAAGAGAGGTGTCTTCTCCAACGAAGCCGGTATCGGTTCGATCCCCAACGTTGCGTCTTCCGCACACGTACCCCACCCCATCAGGCAGGGTCTGATTCAGTCCATCGGTGTTTACATCGATACTCTTGTTGTCTGTTCTATCACGGCATTCATGGTACTCTGCTGTCTCCCGTCGACCTTCGTCGCAGGGGGAATCACAGTCGGCGGCGGATGGGACGGACTCTGGGCAACCGGCGATAGGAAAGGCGGATGGGCTATGGATACCGTTCAGGCAGCCATGGTCAACGCATTCGGCGGAGATTGGATCCTTTGGATTCTTGCAATCTTCATGTTCGTGTTCGCTTTCAGCAGTCTGATTGCCTACTACTCAATGTCCGAGGCAAACCTCAGGTTCATTAAGGACGATCAGAAATACGTTCAGCTGCTCCGTGTGTTCATCACACTCGTCGTGTTCGTCGCATGTATTATCCCCGTCGATCTCGTCTGGGATCTGTGCGATGTCTTCATGGCAATCATGGGTATCTGTAACATCACAGCCCTGTTCCTCCTTTACAAGTACGTCAAGGTCGCATGGGACGACTGGAAGAAACAGAAAGCCGAAGGAATCGAAGAGCCGGTATTCGATATCAACAACGTGGACACGCAGGGTCTCGACTTCAGCAACGTCACGGAATGGGGAACCAAACAGTGAATGTGAAGGGCTTCGGCCCTTCACCAAACTTATTTTTTATCTTCTGAAATTAAGTCAAACGGTCGCCTATCTGCAGGTGACCCATCTCGGAATCGATGTGATTCAGCAATTCCGTCAGTGTTTCTCTGTCCTCAGATTCCGATGCAAGACGGCGGCGGTATTCACGGCATCCGTGACAGCCTGCGACAAATCTCGGGGCGTAACATCTCATCTTTCTGATGACGTTCTCTTCATCCATGTTCTTTGAGAGTTCGTCCATTAATCCGAAGCACCATCTAATCTGCTGAGATACAGTGGGATTCGGAAGTCTCTCACCTGTCCTGAAGTATCTGTCGATCTGCGTGATTAAGAAGGGATTTCCGACACCTCCGCGTGCAACCATAACCGCTTCTGCTCCTGTGATATCTACGGCAGATATTGCGTCTTCCAGAGAGTAGATATCACCTGATATCGCAAGCGGAACAGACATCTCCTTACGGAGTCCGTGAACAAGATCGTAATGCGCCCTTCCGGCGTAACCGTCCTTTTTGGTACGTACGTGAAGCGAAATCATATCGACATCCGCAGACTGAAGTTCGTCGATAACTTCTCTGAAATTCATCTCGCTTTCACACCAACCTAAACGAATCTTCGCAGTGACTGGCACATCGATTTTTGATTTTATTTTCCTGATAATTTCGCCGCATTTTTCAGGGTCTTTCATCAGAGAAGAACCTGCTCCGTTGCAGACAATCTTCGACACGGGACATCCCATATTGATATCGATAAGAGCGGTGTTCGGTTTGATTTCCAAAACTTTCTTAGCAGCCTCGGAAAGATCGTCTGGGTCACTGCCGAAAAGCTGTACTCCGGTAAGACCTTCGTCTCCGAAATCAAGATACTCCGCAGTACGCCTCCCCCCGTGTATGACGCCCATATCCGACGTCATCTCCGTAAAAGATAACGCGACACCGAACGGCCTCATGAAATCTCTGTAACCGTTTGACGTGAAACCCGACATAGGTGCCAATAACGCCGTTCCGTCGACGGCAAGATCCCCGATCTTCCAAACCACGCCCGGTGAACAGTGTCCGATTATAATTGTTCGATGTTCCGGATTGCGGATTGCTCAATACGCAACGGAATTTTTGCAACAGTCTGTGAACAAATTCCGAATGTCGGAAGCGAAAACGAGTGGTGGACAAGGCGAGATTCGGACTCGCGGCCTCTTCGTTGCGAACGAAGCGATCTAACCGGGCTGATCTACTTGCCCATTGGGTGACACTACATCCGCATATCCGATATAAACCTTGGGTCTGAACCACAGTGTCAAATATCTACGGCACAATTCGGTATTCAGATGGTAACATGGTCAAACTGAGCGAAGAAATGATCTCCGAATTCAAAGCTATGAAGACAATCTATCTTGCAACCGCATCCGCAAAAGGAATACCCAACGTAGTCCCCATCGGAGCGATGTTCCTGCAGGATGCCGAGAACCTTTGGGTCATCGACAACTTCATGAAAAAGACACTTTCAAACCTGAAAGAGAACCCGTGGGCATCGTTCTGCATTTGGACTCCCGAAGGAAAAATGTCCTGGCAGATCAAATGCAAAGCAACTGTCGAAGACAGCGGTGCAGACTACGTAAAAGCACGCGATATGATGCACGCAAAGAAACCCGAACTTCCCGCAAAGGGACTTGTGAAACTGAAGTTCACCGAAATCTATCAGGTAAAACCCGGACCCGGTGCCGGCGATCTCATCGCAGATTGATTTTATTCCTCATCGCCTGAGGGCCCTGTAATAGACTGCAGGGCACTCATGATGATGAAAATCGGCAGAAGGATCAGGGACACAGGATTGCTGTCTGTCATAACGTAAACGGCGACAGTCATCAGTGCGCCCAAAAGCGTACCGATGAACAATCCTGCCTTGAGCCTCTGCTTCTTTGCTTCTGAAAGACTCAAATCCTCACCCTGAGTTTTGCTTCAACCTCAGCAACGGTTTTATCGACAATCTCTCCGGCTCCTCCGGTGTAGTTGCTCGGATCCATTGCAGCTCTGATTTCTTCCTCAGACATGAGACCTTTGAGATCTTCTCTTTCAAGAAGTACGTCCCTGAGCTGTCTGTCCTCATCCTCGGCAATCATCGAAGACGAACGAACGATTTCGTGTGCATCCTGTCTTCCGATTCCCTTCTCGGTCATCTTCATCATGAGCGATTCCGCCATGATGAGTCCGTGTGAGGATTCGATGTTTCTGATCATGTTCTCTCTGCGGACTTCGAGTCCGGAGAACACTTTCTCCATCTTACCGAACATTTCATCGAGTAATGTGAACGTATGCGGAAGAATGAATCTCTCCGCACTTGAGTTGGAAAGATCCCTCTCGTGCCAGAGAACCTGCGATTCGAACATCGGAGTTACCATCGATCTTACGATTCTTGCAAGACCGCAGACGTTCTCCGACATCATCGGATTACGCTTCTGTGCCATTGTGGAACTTCCTACCTGCTTCTTCCTGTCGAAGGGTTCCGCAGCCTCGGAAATCTCGGATCTCTGAAGATTTCTGATCTCAGTACCGTATCTTTCCAGCGATGTGGCTATGTTGGCAAGCAGACATACCAATTCAGAGTATCTGTCTCTTCCGACTACCTGTGTCGCGGCAGGTTCGTACGTAAGTCCGAGGTCGTTCATCACAGCCTCCTGAACTTTGAAGAAATTCTTTCCGAGTGCCGCACCCGTACCGACGGCTCCCGCCATCTTTCCGGCACAGACTCTGGGTTTGATCTGTTCCAGCCTCTCCCTGTGTCTGAGCATTTCCTGAACGTATCCGGCGATCTTGAATCCGAATGTAATCGGGATTGCAAACTGAGCATGTGTCCTTCCCACTTCAATTGTATCGCGCTCGTTCTTCGCAAGTTTCGCAAGCGTAACAATGAACGAATCGACATCTTTCTGAATGATTTCCAGCGAAGCCTTCAGCTGAAGTGCGGTTGCCGTGTCAACGATATCGTTGGATGTGGAACCGTAGTGAACGAATTTTCCCGCATCCCCTTTGCACTGTTCGGTCATGGCCTTAACCATAGCCATAACGTCATGCCTTGTTTCGGCTTCAATCTCCTTCACCCTCTCGATCTTCGTGACGGAAAGATTCGCTACGCGTGTAATCTCTTTCGCATCTTCGGCGGTGACAGTTCCCAATGAAGCGTGTGCCCTTGCGAGTGCGGCCTCAACATCCATCTGGAATTGGAGACGGCTCTCCTCGTACCAGATTTCCTTCATATCCTTCCTGCCGTATCTGTAGTCAAGCGGACAAAGGTTGCTCATGTCATCATGCAAGCCGTCGCATTATTTTATTTATGCTGTCCCGATGTCCGTAAAAATCCCGGGGAAAATACCGATATCGCAGATGATAACGGCAGATGTGTTATTTTTCCCGCCTGTTTGCTTCTCATATATCTCTTAAGAAATGTTTATATCTAATACCCGTATGAGCATTAATCAGAGTAGGCCGTGACTCTGACACGGTGCAAGCCCAGAACATATGAGTGATTTGATATGACAGATTTGGAGGAAAAAGTTCAACAGTTGGATGGATCCGAGGAAGTCGTAGCAGAGCCTGTCGATGCTCCCGCAGCAGAAGAGGAGACACAGCAGGACCCTGCTAGCCTGGCAGAACTGGAAAAGAAGAGAAGTGCAATCAACGCAGACGCAGAAGAGCACAAGAGGCTCAGAGACGATCTGAACAAGCAGACCAAAGAATGGGTCTCAAAGAGAGATGCACTGAACGCACAGGTACGTGAACTTGTCGAAGAGGCAGGTAAACACAGAGAAGAGCGTGACGCCCTCAACCAGAAAGTAAGGGAGTCGAAAGCCCTTAGGGATGAGGCAAACCAGAAGGTTTCGAAGCTCACCGAAGAGTACCACGCAATCAAGAAAGACATGCCGGAGCGCGACAAAGACGCACCCTCGATTAAACAGCTGAAGAAAGAATTCTCCGACCTTGAGAACAAACAGCAGACCGAGTGCCTCAAGAAGAAAGAGGAAGAAGCCATCGTCAAGAGGCTCAGAGAACTCGATCAGAAGATTACCGAGATTGAGAAAACACAGGATCAGTCCGGTGACCTCCGTGAGAAATACGGAGAACTCAAGGAAGCCAAAGCCGAGGCAGAGAAATGCCACAAGCTCGTCTCCGAGTACGCAGAGAAAGCTCAGGCAGAGCACGACAAGATGATCGCACTCTACGAGCAGGCAGACGCACTCAGGAAACAGGCAGATGAGGCTCAGGCAAAGTTCATCGAATGCAAGAAAGCAGCAGACGAAGAACACAAGAAGCACATCGAGCAGATCAAGACGTTCCACGAGACCGACGGTGCAGTCGCAGCCATCAAGAACAAGCAGAAGTCCGTCCGTAAGAAGAAGACCGATGCAGAGTCCAAGAAGGCAGCAGACGATATCTTCGCCAGGTTCAAGAACGGTGAGAAACTCAGCACTGAGGACCTTATGGCCCTTCAGAAGTCCGGGTACCTCTGATCCTGAATCGTTTTGCTCACGGGATTATCCCGTGAGCAAAACAAACGATTTTCCGAAATTATTAAAATTTCTGCATTTTTGAGCACTTTTTTGTGCAAACCCTTATATACAAATCACGGTAATGTGGACTTAGTGGGAATAAGGTTAGCTTTGTAGAGTGCATCCCATCCCTTCTGACTGGCTAACCTTACTCCTATGAACTTCTGATTCTGTTATTATTCGGGCAAAGCGTATGCGTTGCAAGAATCTTTATAATAAATAAAATAGTCAAGGTGTCAATGGTCTTAGACGGATTGGGAAAATCTCTTAGGGGTGCAATAGGTCGCATCACCGGTGCTACTTCTATCGACGAGACACTCATCAAGGATGTTGTCAAGGATCTTCAGCGCGCATTACTGCAGGCCGATGTCAACGTTCAGCTTGTTCTCGAGATAACAAAGAAAATCGAAAAGAGGGCGCTGGAAGAAAAACCTGCGGCGAACAAAACACCTAAAGACCATGTCATCAACATAATTTACGAGGAATTGGTCAACCTCGTAGACAACGGCGAAGGTCTGAAGATCGCACCTCAGACGATTATGATGGTCGGTCTTTACGGTCAGGGTAAGACCACCACAACAGGAAAACTCGCCAACATATTCAACAAGAAAGGATTCAACGTCGGTCTTATCGGTGCCGATGTCTACAGGCCCGCCGCTCTCGATCAGTTAAAGCAGTTGGGAGAGAAGATCGGAGTCGACGTATACGGCGAACCCGGCGAAAAGAACGCAGCCAAAATCGTGAAAAACGGTATGGCCAAGTTCAAAGATAAGAAAGTCATAATCATCGATACTTCGGGACGTCACGCCCTCGAAGACGATCTTATTCAGGAACTGAAGGATATCTCCGCGGTAGCGAAACCCGACGAGAGATTCCTTGTTTTGGATTCACAGGTAGGTCAGCAGGCAGGACCGCAGGCCGAAGCTTTCCATAAAGCCGTAGGAGTCACAGGAGTCATTCTTACCAAGATGGACGGTACCGCAAAGGGAGGAGGCGCACTGAGTGCGGTCTCCAAAACCAAAGCAAGAATCGTCTGTATCGGTACCGGTGAGCACATACGCGATTTGGAACCCTTCAACGCGAACAAGTTCATCTCACGTCTTCTCGGTATGGGAGATATCACCGCATTGGTCGATATCGCAAAGACAGAAATCGGTGACGATCAGGATGTGATGGATGCCGGCAAGAACATAATGTCGGGCAAATTCACACTCAATGATATGTACCAGCAGCTGAAGGCCATGAGTAAGATGGGTCCGCTGCAGAAGGTCATGTCACTCATCCCCGGAATGTCCAAGTTAGAGGACAAGATGGATTATGAGGCCACTCAGGCGAAGCTCAAGAAATACAGGTACATCATGGACTCCATGACCAATGAAGAAAAGGATAATCCTGCTATTGTCAAGGCTTCGCGTGTTCAGAGGATTGCCGTAGGTTCCGGTACATCCGTTCACGATGTCAGGGAACTGCTCAAACAGTACGCCTCATCAAAGAAGGCAATCAAAGGCGTTATGGGCAACCGTAAGATGAGGAAACAGCTGATGAGACAGATGGGTATGTCCGATCTGTCTGAGTTGGAAAACGAACTCAGCGAGGAATGATTTTGATAAG
>CAZDCU010000014.1:0-24020 GCA_964504055.1 uncultured Methanomassiliicoccales archaeon | reverse complement strand
TGATAAGATTCATCATCCTCGGACACCGCGCATACACCACAGGCGATTTCAAATTAGACGATATCTGCGGCGGAGCGGGAAGATTGGATATTCTCGTGAGATGCGTAAATTCGGCATTCTTCTTAAGTCACGATTTAAGAAAAGATTCCGAAGTCTATCTCGTACTCGAAGGCGGAGACGACGCACCCAAAACAATAAGATTCCACGGCCCGAGTCTGAGATACCTCAATCCCGATGAGAGAAGCACAGCATCGCTTATCAGAAACGCTCTTCTCAAGAAGGTAAAAGAAAACGAAGAAGTCAGATCTTCACCCGGAATTTACATTTCAAGAAAATCTTTCGCAGATGTTATGAAAGATCTCTCCGAAACCTGCAGATTCATCTATCTCAGGGAAGACGGAAAGGACGTAAGGGAATACGAATTCCCCGAAGAGCCGTGTTATATCCTCGGAGACGACAAAGATCCCACGGAAGAAGAGGAAGTCATTATGTCTGAGTACCCCTATGACAAGATTAACCTCGGACCCGTGAGCTACCATGCAAACCACTGCATGGTTATCGTGTTGAACGAGATGGACCGCAGGACGGTCGCAGGAAAGGAATAAGATGGCAGAACCTACGGAAAGGATCCCCCAGCACAGGCACTGTGTTTACTGCGGGAAAGCATACACAGACGGCGTCGGAAGATACTGTTCCGATAAGTGCAAAGACACCAAGAAAGAAGAACTCAGCAAGAGCAAGAACAGGCTTCTGCTTATGTGGCTCTTCGCAGCCGCCATCATGGTCGTCGCTATCGTTATCGGCAGCAGGTAAACATGAAAACAGCTGTCGCAGGAACGTTCGACGTTCTGCATGACGGGCATAAGGCTCTGTTTGAAAGAGCATTCTCACTGTCTGATGATGTCATAATAGGAATAACATCCGACAGAATGGCTTCCGTTTCACGTGACAGAATCAATCCCTTCTATCTCAGAAAAAAGGCTGTATCGGATTATCTCAAATCGATTAACAGAACAGCTGAGCTGTTCATGATCGACGATATGTACGGCCCGAAGGACATGATGGAAAAGGTCAATGTTCTTGTTGTTTCAGAGGAAACTCTTGAGAACGGAAAGAAAGTAGCTGAATGGAGATCTTCTTTCTCGGATACTCCTTTGGAACTGTCTGTTGTAAGTATAGTGAAAAGAACAGACGGAATGAAATTGTCTTCTTCCGATATAATGAACGGCACATGTTCCAGAAGCGGAAATACCGATTCAATTGATATTGCCGTGGGTTCACTCAATCCCGTTAAAATCGAGGCGGTAAGGAATGTTATGGAAAGGATTTACGGCAATGTGAGGATATTTGCCGTAGACTCCGAAAGCGGTGTTCCGGAACAGCCTTTTGAAGATGAAACGGTAAAAGGTGCAATAAACAGAGCGAAAGGCGCCTTGGGAAACCATACGATGGCTGTGGGTATCGAAGCAGGCGTGTTTGAAAGATATGACGGACTCTACGATGTGCAGCACTGTGCCGTTATCGACAAAGACGGTAAAATCACAATAGGCATGGGTTCGGGATTCAGATATCCCGATAAAATCGCAGAACTCGTCCGTAACGGAAAGACCGTCGGCGAAGCAATGAAGATTGTCTACACCCACAACAATGTGGGAAAAGAACAGGGTGCAATAGGCGTTCTCAGCAAAGGACTTCTCGACAGAAGAGAACTTACGGAACAGTCCGTTCTTAATGCGATGCTCCCGAGGATATGGGATGAATAATGTCGGAAGGATGTAACGGCAACTGTTCATCAGGCAGCTGTTCCGACGGAAGCTGTTCTTCAAACGATGACAGACTCCCTCCGGGAATGCTCTCAAAATACGATCTGGCACAGGACACCGGATTGGGTACGCTGATATGGGCGGAAAGAGAAAATAACGGCATTTCCGAATCTTCGCTCAGACTTATTTCAAAAATGAGAAAGATATCCGACGACAGGATTTTCGTGATGATTACAGGTCCCGCGGATATCAAACCGCTGTATGATGTGTTATTCTCATACGGTGCGGATACGGTTTATCACATCAGATCGAAACAGCTTGAAAACTACGATTCAGAACTGTATGCGGATGCTCTGAAAGATTCCGCAGAAAGAATCAATCCCATGTGTATTCTTCTTCCCGCATCCGAAAGAGGTAACGAAACAGCAAAACTTCTCAGTGAAAAATTGGGAAGATCCGCAGAGATTAACTGCACAGGCATCTCGATAGTATCGAACCGTCTTCAGACGGAAGGTTCCGGATTAATACCGATGTTCAGAAAACACGGTAAACTGCCGATTATCGCTACAGTAATCACTGACACTTTCGATTCAGTCTCTGAGAACGGCCGTAAAGGCACCGTCATCTACAGGACTTTCACTTCATCAAAGACTTGACTGCTGCGTAAACGGCATCGGCATGGCCTTTGACATCTACCTTGTGCCAGCATGCCTCAATCTTACCGTCTTTGCCGATAACGAAAGTAGAGCGGACGATTCCCTCGGAATCTCCGGTCTTTTTGCCCCATGCGCCGACTTCCGTCATAAGCGTATGATCTTTATCGGTGAGCAGTTTGAACTTCAGACCGTTTTTGTCCATGAATCTTCTGTGTGATTCCGCCGAATCGGCATTTACACCGATGACAGGTACGTTCCTTATCATCAGTTTTGTGTACACTTCATTGAATCCGAGAGCTTCCTCGGTACATCCCGACGAACTGTCCTTCGGGTAGAAGTACACAATGTACCTGATACCTTCGAGATACTTCGAATCGAAGACTTCGCCGTTTTCGTCAGGAAGTACGAAGTGCGGAAAGACATCTCCGACATCGGACATCAGAACAGTCCGCCTCCCATCTTCTCGATGATGGGCTGAAGGTTCAGTTCGAACATCATCACAGGGTGGTTGATATCGAAATCGATAATCACCTTAGGAGAGACTTCTCCGAAGTAACCTACTGTCTTTCCTCCGACGACAACTTCCGCACCCCTTCCGTCGATGAACAGGTCGTAATCACATGCTTTGAGCTCATATTCAATTCCGATTTCTCTGAGAACCGCTTCCGAGTATGATTTGATTTCAGTGAAAGAAATCTTCGAACTCATCTCGGCAAGACAGAGATTACGCTGTTTCACCGAGTTTACAATAACGTCGCTGATTTCGAACATCCTCTGGGGAAGGTCACGGCGCTTGTTGCGTCTGAAGAGCCTCATAAGACTCGGGAAGAGTGAGTGTCTGAGACATGTGTGGTCTTCCGTAATCGGATTCAGTACTGTGACAACTTCCTCTTCGGGAAGTCCTGCATTTGTGAATTCGTCTTTCTCGTTGCTGAGTGTAAGAGTAACAACCTCAGTGAAACCGAGTCCTACAATCACGTCACGCAATTTCTCCGAAAATGCGGTAACGTCCGAAAGTCTGCCTGCAGTCTGTGAAACCATGTGAGACGAACCGTATTTCTCGAAACCGTATCCCGTAGCGACATCTTCGTAAAGATCCACAATGTGCATGATGTCCATCCTTGTGGAAGGCACCTCTACGTGCACCGTATCTCCCTCTACGAGAGCATCCATGCCCATTTTGTTCAGTGAGTGCACTGTTTCCTCATCCGTAAGAGGTATTCCGAGGAATTTGTCACATTCGGATTTGGAGAATTCCCAGCTCGAAGGCGAAAGATCGGGAGAAACAAATTCTTCTCCGCTGTCGTGCATATTGACGGAAACAATCCTTCCGCCGCGTTCCGCCATTGCCGTCGCAATAATATCCAAAGCACCCTTGACCGTCTTCCTGTCGTTGCCTGTAACGTCGATGAAGAGGTTCTTTGTGTCTGTTGTCACTGCGGTAAGCGCACCGTTGATAATCGGCGGGAATGAGAGAACATTTCCGTTTTTATCGGTAATAATCGGATATTTCTTGAATCCTTTCAAAAGGTGTGCGTATGCAGTACCTTTCTCGTGTTTCTGAAGGATTTCTTCGAGATCCCATTCCTCATCCTTTGCGAGAGGAACGAATTTGATTTCATGAGGTCCGACCGCTTTGTATGTGAACGGAGGTTCCACTTTATCCAAATCATGAATTCCGATTGCGATCTTGGATCTCTTTCTGCCTATTGTGATGTGGAGTTTCTCCTGCATTTCCATGATGGATTTCAGAAGAGTGTCGTCAATCTCCACTCCGAGGACTGCGGCGCATAAGAAGTAAGGCCTTACGTCTTTCACGCTGTCGTCGACGTAAACATCGATATCACTGTCGTCCACCTCGTACTCGGTCATTCCGGGTTCGATGTCGAGGAATGCTCTCATACCTCTCGCGAGTCCTTCCACACAGTATAAGTCGGGCCTGTCCGGGAAGAATTCAACGGACATATCGTCCACTTCACCCTCGGTGTCGTGCATATCGGCACCGATCATTGGTATTCTCTCGAGCAGGGTTTTCCTAGGAACTTCCTCGCCTAACATCGAACAGAGGTCGTGATAGTCGAAATTAATTACAGGCATACCTGCGCGTATGTGTGCGCGATATAAAAACTTCAGTGGCCCAGCTGTTTGTGAGCCTCTGCAAGCTGACCTGCCGCCTGTGCACCCAAAGTGGAGAGTTCTCCGGAAAGTACCGTAACAGCAACGATTTCTCCGAACCTTACCGCTTTGCCTTCACCGAGACAGCCGATCATTCTGAGTGCTGCCTGCTGTGACGGAAGTCTTGTTCCCCCTCCGACAGTACCTACTTCGACTGCTGGCATTCTCACCGCAATGTAAAGATCTCCGTCGACGTTTTCACAGGTTGTCATGCAGAGACTGCCTTCGACGACGTGAGCGGGATCCTGTCCTGTGGCTATGTAGAGTGCGGCAACCATATTCGCCGCGTGTGCGTTGAATCCGAGAGAACCTGCCATCGCACTTCCGATGAGATTCTTTCTGGTGTTGAGTTCGACGATTGCATCTGTCGTTGAATGTAATTTCTTTTCAACGATATCTTTCGGTACCGTACATTCGGCCAACACATACTTTCCGCGTCCGAGGATTGCGTTGAGCGCCGCAGGTTTCTTGTCGGTACACATGTTTCCGGAAACCGATACGGTGACTGCTCCCGTGTTCTGAGAAATAAGCTTACATACAGCCTCTGAAGCGATGGTTGCCATGTTCATCCCCATCGCATCGCCTGTGCGGAACGATAATCTGAGGTGAAGATTCCTTCCGTTGGGGAAGGGTTCGATACTCAGTAACTGTCCGTGTTTCGTTGTCGATGATACAGCTTCGTCGATTTCTTCGGTGTGCTCCGATATCCACTTTATGACTTCCATTGCATGGTCGATACCGTCCACACGGAGAATCGGAGCTCTTGTCATAGCATCTCCGAAAACTTTCACACGGGAACCGCCGGATGCGGTTATGACGGACATCCCTCTGGAGACGGATGCGACCAATGCACCTTCGGTTGTTGCCAAAGGTACCAAAAACGGACCGTTTGCCATGTCTCCTTTTATCAGAACAGGGCCTGCGAATGCAAGAGGAATCTGCGTAACACCGATCATGTTTTCGATGTTCTTGGATGCCAACTGAGGATCGAAAGTATAATCTGTGATTTCTCTGAGATCTTCGCCTGTGAGTTCTTCCACGGCTTTGAACCTCTCTTCGACGTCACTGCGTGCGTATCCTCTGTTCTTCAATCCGTCCTGTCCGGCCATATCGGTGCCATCGCATCCTGTGTATTAAATCCTCGTATGAAGAAATAATACAGGAAACGGAGAATCCCAGGAATAAACCCGTGAGTATTCTTGTGATTCCGATGTCCGCACTCATGATGTGTTGGATTCCCCAATCCGCCATCAGTAAGGCGAATGCACAGAGTGCCAGAATACAGGATTTTTTCAATGTAAATTTACTGAAGATTTCGGTGTAAGAGAACAGAAATCCGACGATTAATCCTGCGAGAATGGAAACATCCCTCATACAGAATCCCATCTGAGAACCGTTCAGGATAAAGGATCTCGACTGAATCTGAGGGCAGAATATGTCTCCGACAATGTAAACAAATGCAGTGAGCGGATCGGATGACGACCATAAGTCCATGTGATCTATCGCACCGACCGAACCGTCCAATGAGATGAATGAACCGTACTGATTGATGAAGGGTGTCGCTATCAATGAAATCATAGCGGCCGAAGTAACAATCAGAAGGACGTCTCTGTATCTCACGCCCGTGTGAATGAAGTGATTAATTTTAACAGTTATCTGAAATCTGTTCCCGCCTTACGGGCGGGAACGGATTAAAGAATAATTTCTGAAAATGTTTTCAGATTGACAGTCTGGAACATAACGCAAAGACAGCCATCGAAACAGGCATCATTGCACAGAATCTCATTTCCATGTCCAACATACTTCCCTTGCAGGTAAGGTTGGAAGACAGTACTGCAATCAATGCCGTAAGCTCAATGAGATACACTGTCAGAATTATTGACATGTCTTCAAAGAACACGGTTCCCGTAATCTTAGAGATCGGACCGAGCATCACCATACTCATCGCAAGAATCAGAGGAGCGAATATCGCAGCGGTTCCTGTCATCATGTCAAGCATACTCTTGAGCTTGTTACCGATGTCTTTCCTCACGGATTCCTGATCGCGGAGCTGATGTGCAATCGATAATGCCAATCTTCCTGCGTCTCTGATGTCTTTTGTCGACGCATCGTAGATGTCACAGTAAAATCCGGAAAGAACCTCTGAGATCGGAGAAAGAACCGAAGAAACCGCACCTCTTACGTCTCCCCTGCAGATTGCGAGTTCTCTTTCGGTCATATCCGAAATACGCGACATATCTTTTCTCGAAGAGAATGTCTTGGTCAGTGCGATATCGTAATTCTCTCCCATTGAGAGTCTGTTTCCCAATTCGAAGATTGCGTCACTGAGCATGTCGCATTCCTTATGCCTTTTTGTTTCCGAGATTATCCTCGGAGCCATTGTCATAAGGCAGATGATTCCTCCGATCAATGCGGATGCGGCAATCCTGTCCGATACGGAAAAACCGGTTTTCTCAAGCAGGAAGAACATCGGTACTGAAACAGCAAGCGGCGCAATGTAAATCAGATCCTTCATTCCGCCCTCGGATTTGAGGAAAGGGTTCTTGCTTTTGAGGTAAAGAATCACAGATGCGACAACAAGCGGGATGAACACAAGAATCACAAGAGACAGCAGATCCGAATCTATCGAAGAAACGGCAAACTGTCCTCCGAGACCGAGCATCGGAAGAATGGAGATCAAAATCATCGGAAGCATGATTCCGAGTCCGAAAATCATCATACAGGGGCTGCTGAGACCGGAACTGTAGGCATCTCCGATTTCTTTCAGTCCTTTAAGAACGGATTCTTCGGCATCTTTCATCATTTCTTCTCTGACTTTCACATCCGAAGATTCAAATGCGGTAATCATCAGATCCATGGATCTTCTGAACGGTGTAGCCTCTTTCGGAAGTTTTGAAAGGATTTTCTTCACATTTTCCGTAATATCTGGTCCGAGTCTGCAGTCCGCATCTCTTACCGCTTCACTGAAGATCTTCTTCATTCCGGGCGGTCCGTTTTCGGAAACATCTCTTACTGCTGTTTCGAAAGAACCTCCGGAAGTGAGAACTACGGACATCATACCGATGACTGTAGGTGCTTCGTTCATCAATACGGACGGGTTGCATTTCTCAGTCATTGGATATCACTCTTCCCGAGTCTCTTTCTGAAAGATTCGACAATGCTGTCCGTATCGGTCATCCCCGATGATATACATTTGGAAACGTGATCGTTCGCCAGAATGATCCATTCGGGTCCGTCGTATCCTCCTTCGGTTTCCGCAAGACGCGAAAGGAATCCTCTGATCTTTCCTCTTGTCATGATTTCCTGTTTGATTTCGTCTTCAGTCATCATTGTGGATGCCATGATTCTCCTCATTGCAGGTGAGGAAAACAGTGATGTTTCCGCATCGATGAAATCTCCGGGAATGTCTGCAGTAGCCGCGAATTCGGAAACTTTTCTGATCTGCCTGTTTGTTCCTCTTTCTCTCTGTGTTCCCATGGTGATAAGGAAATCCGTTGCCATGAACGATTCCGGTGAGATACCGATATCGTGAACGACACGGTCGTAAACCGTCTTGGCGGAATCTCCGTGAATCGTACCCATAATCGAACTTCCCGCACGTCCGGTTCTCATACTCTGGTACAGTGTTCTTGCTTCCTCTCCTCTTACCTCTCCGAGAACGATAGCGGACTCTCCCAACCTGAGAGATACCCTGAGAGCCTCATCGGCTCTCTTACCTACGTCACCGTCCATTCTTTCGTCGATAAGCATAGACTGAACCTTGTATCCGAGTGAACGCATCCTTTCTCCGGGAAGTTCCAAAGTGTCTTCGATTGTAAGGATTCTCTGAGATACGGGGAACTCGAACATCATCGCCGAAAGCATCGAACTCTTACCTGCACCTCTCGCTCCGCAGACAAGGAATGTGCATCTGTTGTCTACGAGGAATGACAGCAAACCTGCGGTGTATTCGTCGATTGTTCCGTTTCCGAGAAGTCTCGTAAGTGTCCACGGTGTTGTCGAGTGCTTTCTTATCGCTACGGAGTTACCGTTGGGACTCATAGGATAACCGACAACTGTAGCTCTCGCAAGACCGTCCGACATGTTCGTTTCCAAAACAGGTGAAGACTCACAGAACGGAAGTCCGCTCTCTTTCATCAGAATGTTAAGAAGATTTCTGATTTCTTTTTCACCTGCGATGAGATTTGTTCTGCACCTGACGTGTGAGTTGTAACCGCTGACGTTGTTGAGTGTTACGTGAATGCGGTTTGATTCGCAGGGCGCATCGATGTAAATATCTTCCAATCTCGGATCTTCGAGAAGAAGTTCGAATATTCCGGTTCCTGCGGTGTATCTGACAACAACATCGCACAGTTCTTTTAACGAACGCTCAAAGGGAATCTTTTCGGAAACGACATCGTCGATGATCTTTTTGTTTTCCCTGAAGAATGCTTCCGCGGATTCCCTTACAGACGATGAATTGAACTTTCCGCCTTCTTTTCTGTAAGAATCTCTGATTTTTCCGATTGCATTCTCAACCAATTCCGTGAGTTCTTTGGGATAGGTGTACTCATTGGGAATGATGTTGTATTCCATCTCACCGTCGCTTGCATCTCCGATGACGACAGTTGAGTGTGCTGTTTCGTATTTCTCCAAAACACTGATGTCCTTACGGCTTCCGACTACCCATGTGTCGGCACAGGAAGGTTTGGACATTCTGTATCTCCTGCCGATGTCGGAAAGTGCGTCTTTGAGTGTACGTCCTGCGAAGGGAAGTTTTCCGCTTACGGGAGTATCCGAATCACGTACGGGAACTCCGTTCGATCCGGAAACTATTCCTCCTTCGGGAGAAATCGATGCCATGATGATACGGGGCATGATTTCAGGCCCCCACGATTCTGTTTGCGGCAACTCTCATATCATCGGTCATGTCCTCGAGACTGTTACGGAGAACTGTCATCGAATCGACAACGGATTTCCTGCATGTTTCGCATGATTCGCAACCGGAAGGTATGCTGCTGTATCTGTCGATGAGTTCTTTGATATTATTTACAGAAATATCGGACCAAACCGCCTCCGCAACAGCTGTTTTGGAGAAGGGACATCTGTCGCATCCCTTACGTACTTCGATCAGACCGTTGCATGCTCCGGATACGGAATTCACGAGTCTGCGGATCAGACGTGCCGCATCTCCTCTGTATTGGATTTCAGAGGATGAGATGAATGTGATAACATCTCCGTCGATGTCTGCGATTTTGCATGAACAGCACCTGAGGCATCTTCCTTCGGAGATGTCGAATGATGCATCGCACCCCCTGCAGTCGATAGATGAAATGCTGTCTGTGTTTTCCTTCTTTTTCTTTCTGAAGATATCCTTCAAAGATGACATGCGTGATATTCTTACTGTAAGAGTATATCAAGAGGACACTACGGTTAGCAGTTAGTGTCTGAAATCAATGTAGAGAAAGGACGGCGGAAACCGTCCTTTGTCGGCAGAGGCGGGCGCGCAGTGCTTCTCCCGCTGTTACACCGTACACACCGAAAGACCGATGTGCTCTCTGCGGACAGATAATCACATCGGTTCGGAATGATGATAATTTCTGTTAATTCACAATCTGATGACAGAATGTATCGACGACGGTAATTTGTCGAAACCGTCGCCGACATCGTAAGCCGGGGGAAGCGCTACCCTGCCTTATCTCCCGATAGGATCCGCCACCGCACGCTCGACCGTGGGATCCCCACTTACGGTGTAATTTACGGCATTCGTTGTATAAATATCCGCAAGATGAGAAAACCTTGTTTCCTGATTATCGACAGAATGCGCATAAGTTTTAATCGTGGATAACATTTGTCAATTGAGGATGGCATCATGAAATCTGTTCCTATTGAAAAATTAGATCAGTTGCCGTTATTGATTCTGTTCGCGATAAATTCCACGGATGGTAAATCGGTCAATGAGACACATCTTCAGAAAATCATGTTTCAGGCAATGAAAATTCTCGACATAGATCCGGAAGATGTCGGGTTCAGACCACACTATTACGGACCATACAGCGACATGATTAAAGAATATGAGGATCAGTTGAAGTCATTCGGATATCTTACTGAAAAGGGTAAGAAATTGACAATCAAGGATGATGCTGTCGAAGATGTTTCACGGATGAAACTTGACGAAGACAAAGCATATAAAATTCAGCTGATTGCAAATAACCTTGCAAAACTTACCAATGACGAATTGCTTCTGTTAATCTATTGTGATGATATTACGCATAACAACGGAAAATACTTGGAAAATTCGGTGATTAAGGACACCATTCTGAGTAAACGTGCCAGTATAGCCGCAGATATGTACAGATCCAAGAAAGTGTCATTGGAAAGATCGGCTGAACTGGCCGGTATGAATATCCGTGATTTTAAAGACACATTGATAAAGAAATACGGGGCAACATATGTCGATTAAAGTACTCGATACAGACGCTTCGATAAACCTGTTCGAACGTATGAAGTCCTTTGATTGTATTCCATTTCTTTCCGGATACCACACAATGTATTCAGATATTGTCTGGGAGGAGTTGACAAAAGGCAATTCCTACAAGACAATTCCGTTTGAGATATACCATCTTTCTCCCGAAGAACAGGAACTGTTTGATGATACAACAAACTACCTATCCGGTCTGGGCAGCGGCGAACGTTCCGCCATGATCCATGCCTTATTCCTCAGTAACAGCCACACCTGTGAAGGCGACGATAAAATCATAGTCATATGTAATGACAAAGAAGCCAATCACATATTCCGTCGTGATTTGCCCCGTAATCCGATGATGAAAAGGATGTTTCCCAACATGGAGAAAATTATCTGGGTCAAAACAATCGATGTTCTGGAGAAAATGTGGATTGAAGGTGCTATTGACAAAAACGTTGCTGTTGAAATCTACAACGAACTGAAAATAATACTCGGTCCGAAGCTAAAATTCCTCATCGAAAAGTGATTCCGAAATCCAATCTTCTCTGCATACCGGATTTTATGTACTCTTTTGCACCATCTTTTTTCTTAATCAAATTGAATGAAGTGCGATTCTCCAGGATTTCTTTGGATATTTTCTTCGCCTCTTCATTCTGCAGTCTGCAGTTCTTTACCTTAAGTTCTCCTCTTTCTCTGATTCCGTGAACATCCGTTCTCTCGATGTATGTATATCTGGATGGCATGAATTCTTTTATTACCGGTTCCTGCCTCATTCCGTCTTTAGGTTTTCCTCCGGCGCCGATATGCAGATTCCCGATTAGATCTACACCGTGGCAGAAAGTCATAAGATCGTCAGCAGGATAATAATCTCCTGTCTTATGTGTACGGCGCACATTTGTCGAATACAATATGGATTTTTCATAATCTCCCGACTGCATCAGTGTTTTCTGAATCTCCCTGACAAAATGTTCCTTTGATCTAGGCAGAGATGTTCCGTAATCAAGAACAAATGAAGTTACATTCTCATCCAGATAGAATTTGACAAGTTCATCTATTACAGCCTCTGATACATTCAACGGAATGTTTCCCATTATCAGTTTTCCGTTTAATTTTCTTGATTCATCAAGAAACAATTTGGTGTGTTCAATGAGGTTATCCTGCAACATACCTCCGTTATTAAGCGCAAAAACACCTTTCCATCTCGGAACAACAACGATATCTGTGTTCGTGTGTATCCGAGACTCCATTTTTGACAACAAATCTTTTCCATCCTCTGTGAACCCGAAATCTGTATACTCCGGAATTATGACATTAATCGATTCGGGATTCACTGCCCTGGAGATGTTGTTCAACTTAGCATTTGTATTGTAATATGCATCAACGATGTCTTTTTTGCTTATTCTTAATGAAATTTCATTTACTTCCCCGCGGACTCCGACTTTATCAATAGTTTTTGACGGGGTTGTGATTGACTTGCCTGAAACAGATATCTCCATAACTCTCGTTTCGAACCGTTCATCCTTGTCAATCTGTCTTATGCTGCAATTCACAATGTATGATTGTTTTCATCCGTTTTATCCGTTTCTGAATATGCTTTGTGATATGCTGTTACAATAAATTCGACAGTGATTTTCATAAGTATTTATTGAGATTATATTAAACTTCCAAAAAATAATTTTTTAATAATTGTAAGTTATTTGAAGTAACGTGAAGAGACTGCAGAAAGCCCCCGAACTATCTCAGATAAAACCTGTCCCGGAGATATTGCTCGACACCGATTCCATGAAATTGGCAAGAAAATTCAATGAAAAATATCTTCATTGGAACAAACTGCAGTATTACGATTGCGGACAGTACGGCCGTGAAAGTCTCTGGTACATCATGAAAACCATGAGAATGAACACCTGTAAAACAGTGAATATCGGAGATCTATCTCTGAATTACAACATGTTGGACAGATTCCAAAAACCTCTTCATCAGATTGATATGGCACTGTCTCTGGGTCTGCTTCCGATTGACGGATTCGACGATAAGAGAAAAGTGATGCTTTCTGTCAGTTCCATGATGGAAGAATCCATCGCATCGAGTCAGATTGAAGGCGCTGCGACAACAACCAAAGATGCCAAAAAGATGCTGCGCGACAGGATAAATCCCAAAAACAAATCGGAAAAGATGATTCTCAACAACTACAATGCAATGGAATTTATCAGAACCAATCTCGACAGAGAACTTTCACCGGAATTCATCAGAGAACTGCACAGCGTTGTTACATCTGACACTTTGGAAAAACCGGAATACGAAGGCAGTTTCCGTAAAGACAATTCAATCGCCGTACGGGACGTAATAACGGGAGAAACCTATCACGAACCCGTTTCCTGTGAACTTATCGATTCAATGATAGAAAGTCTCTGTAAATTCGTCAATGATGAAGACAATTACATCCATCCGGTAATCAAAGGAATACTGATTCACTTCATCACCACCTACATCCACCCTTTCATGGACGGTAACGGACGTGTTTCCAGATCGCTTTTCTATTGGTATACGATGAAAAAAGGGTACTCTGTTATGGAGTATCTTTCGATATCCAAGGCAATAAAAGAGCACAAAAGCGGTTACGAAGAGGCATACAGACTCTGCGAAACCGACGGAAACGATGTGACCTACTTCATCGACTACAACATCGGAATGCTGATGCAGTCTGTGAAAATCTTCTCAGATTACCTTAAAGAGAAAATCAATGAACGCAGAAATGTGAGAGATCTTACGGACGAATGCAACATAACTCAGAGACAGTCTGACATATTGGCATCTCTGATGAATTCGGATACTCCTCAGAGTGTTTACGAATTGGCTTCGAAGATAGGGATGTCTCCGCAGACTGTACGCAATGACCTCTATCTGTTGATTGACAAAGGATTTGTGAAGGAATCTCCGAAAGAAGGCCATAAGCAGATGTTTGCCTACTCAGGAAAAAGGTCCGACTGAGAAGTTTCATCATCCGCATTTGACTGCAATTGTGTTTACATCGGCATTGTTATCAACATATCAGATACCATGGCGCAGGCAACATCCAGCATAAGATTGGATGAGGACGTAAAAAACGAAATGGATGCCGTTTGTGAATCAATCGGTGTGAGCATGTCCACTGCATTCAATGTGTTCGCAAGAGCATTCGTTCGCAGCAGAGGATTTCCGTTTGATGTGAAATTACAGGGGAAGGAAGACCCTTGGGAAGGTTTTCTTAATGCAAGACGTAGACTCAGGGAAAAATATCCTGAGGGATTGAACATCGACGGATTGATGAAGAAATTAAAGCAGTCAGGTCTTCAAAACAGAAATGATCTCAAATTCAAACGAAAAATGCTGTTTCTTCTTCTAGGGAAGTTGTATCATAATACAATAATTGCAGATTTTTCAGGCAATAATTGTATTATAATACAATAATTACCGATTTTTAAGGCAAAAGTTGTATCATAATACAATAATTAAATAGAACGTAAGCGATACTGTATCATGGACATGATGATTGAACGCCCTGCATATATGTCTCAGATAGAGGCTTTCCGCGATGACAGAGGACATGTCAAAGTCATAACAGGGATACGGAGATGCGGTAAATCCACACTGCTTATTCAATTCATGGAAAAACTGAAAGCAGAAGGTGTATCGGAAAACGAAATGTTACTGATAAACCTCGAATCATCAAAATTTGACGATGTGAACAATCACAAAGAACTCAACGCATACCTGAAAGACCGTGTACCGGCAAAAGGCCGTTTCTACCTCTTCTTAGATGAAATTCAGAGAGTGAAAGATTGGGAAAAGACCGTGAACGCTCTGATGGTCGATACCGAGGCGGACATTTACATCACAGGTTCCAATGCACATCTGCTGTCCACAGACCTCACAACCTATCTCACAGGGCGTTACGTAGAAGTGAAAATGCTCCCGCTCTCATTCAGAGAATACACCGAACTCAGAGGCAACGGGAGGAATGTCGAAGATGTTTTCAGAGAATACTTTGAATTCGGAGGATTCCCCGGAATCGATCCTGCCAGAGGAAAACAGGCAGTTTCCTCGATGTTTGACGATTTGTATACTTCCGTAATTTACAGAGACATGACCTCCCGCGGAAAGATCCGGAAACCAGAAGAATTGGAGAAATTAATCACATATCTGATGCTGAACATCGGAAATCCTATCGAATCTACAAGAATAGCAAAAGAACTGCATATGAACCCGCGTACCGTCGAAAGATATCTTTCCGTGGCACAGGGTGCATGTGTGTTTTACCGTGCAGACAGATACGATTTGAAATCCACTGTTTTCAGTCCGACGCCGAAATATTATGTCGTCGACCCGGGACTCCGTAACAATGCAGTCGGCATGGCAAGTAAAGACAGAGGCAGAGTGCTGGAAAATATTGTGTTTTTAGAACTCAAACGCAGAGGGTACGGAATAATCGTAGGAAAATACGATTCAAAGGAAGTCGATTTCGTAACCGAAAAGAACGGATCGAAAGCTTATTGGCAGGTCTGTCTCGGCTACTATGACGATGATACCGAAACAAGAGAATTGGCACCGTTAAGAGCAATCAGGGACAATAATCCGAAAACAGTCATTCTGATGGATTATTCGGGAAACACAACTACCAGGGACGGAATAAGAGAACTCGGAATAACGGACTTCCTGCTCGGTAAGGATGACTGAGTCATTTCGTAAATCCGATGTATTCTCCCTCGATTACTATATAAATCATGAACAGTTGGTCATGGCTATGGAAATATTGGCACCGGCAGGTTCACCCGAAGGATTGGTAGCAGCTATCAAAGGCGGATGCGACGCTGTCTATCTCGCAGGCAAAAGTTTCGGTGCCAGAGCATTTGCCGACAATTTCACCGATCAGGAACTCGAAGGTGCCGTAAATTATGCCCACGACCACGGCGTAAAAGTCAACGTCACCGTAAACACACTGATCAAAAACTCCGAAATGGAAGAAGCGGTAGCATTCGTACAGTATCTGAAAGACATCGGTGCGGATGCCGTCATCATTCAGGATATCGGTCTTCTCAAAGCAATCAAAAACATTCCGATCAAAAAACACGCATCGACCCAAATGGCGATTCATTCCAAAGCGGGTCTTCAGTGGTGTGCCGAGAACGGTCTCGACAGAGCTATCCTCGCAAGAGAACTCACTTTCGATGAGATTGCCGAAATTGTGAAAGACTCTCCTATCGAAACAGAGGTGTTCGTACAGGGCGCAATGTGCTACTGTCAGTCCGGAGGATGTTTATTTTCATCAATCGTGGGCGGAAGAAGCGGAAACCGCGGAGAATGCGCCCAACCCTGCAGGAAAAAATACGAAGCGGAAGACAGAACGGGATACATTCTCAGCAATGCGGATATGTACTGCATCGATTACCTCGGAAAGTTAAGAGATATAGGCATCACGTCCGTAAAAATCGAAGGAAGAATGAGAAGCGAAGCGTATGCCTATCTTGCATCCCGTGCGTATTCGCTTGCAAACAAAAATCCCGAAGATCCGGAACTCGAAAAAGTCACAGGACTTCTCAAAACAGTATTCAACAGAGGATTCTGCCACGGATACATGGAAGGTGTTTCATCACTTGTACAGTCCACATACCCGGACAACAGAGGACTCTTCATAAAGAAAGTCAAGGTGAAGAACAAGAAATTCTCCGTCGCCGGTACGGATTTACACATGGGCGACGGAATATCTCTCTTCGACGGCGATATGAAAGTCGGAGGATTCAAAATTCTCTCATCCGGAACGGATGTCACATCGCCGTTCAAAATCAATGACGGAACATACGATGTGTACAGAACATACGATCCGCGTATCGACGAAGTGAAAAATCTTGTGGGACGTCCTCCCAAGCTCACTGGAAGTACAAAACGTTCCGCAGTGAAGGTTTCCGCACCGAAAATCGAACGTGAGAAGAATCCTTCAAAACTTTCATTCTACGTTTCCACACTCAAAGTTCTGGATGTCGTTCTGCCTTACGCAGACCGCGTCTACTACGACGGAAAGGACTTCGAAGAAGCATATGCCAGATGCAAAGAAAACAATGTCGAGTGCGTAATGTATCTTCCGAGATTCTCATATTCCGAGAACATTCCCGAAAATAAGGAAATACCCGTAATGGTCCACAACATGGGTCAGTTTGAGGCTGCCGAAGGACACAGAATCTACGGCAGTTATTTCGCCAATATGTTCAACTCGTACTTCCCCGACATAATGTACCAGACAACAATTTCGGTGGAACTTTCCAAAGCCGAAATTAAGGATCTTGTTTCAAGATATCCCGGAAAAGTCGAGATAATGGCTTTCGGCCGTATCGAACTTATGGTTACGAGAGATCCCCATCTGAAGAATGGTTCCATCAAAGATGATAAAGGTTATTCATTCCCCGTTTACAGAGACAGGACAGGTTTCGCACACATTCTCAATTCATCGGATCTGATGCTTGTAAACTATCTCAGCGATTTGGAGAAAGCAGGTGTCGATTCATTCGGTATCGATCTGAGAAAACGTCCTGCGGAATTGGCTTCCCTTGTCTGCAAAGCATTTGCGGAGAGAGATCTCCAATACAACGAGGAGATCAGAAGGCTCTGTGGCGGCACTCTCAACACAGGACATTATCTCCGCGGTGTGTGACTTACCGCTAACAGTAGTATCTCCCTTATATTGTCCTTATCGGAAAATTATGTATTATGATAAAGGACAGAAAGGGCGTAGGCGGATTCATGGAAGCCATGGTCGCGATGATGATTGTTCTCATCGCAGTCACGGCATTCATCGGATTATTTGCGTACCATCAGCTTCCGGAAAACAGCGGTGTATCGATCGATACATCATACCTCGAATTCTCAATCGAAGACGGTACGATTACTGGAGACATCACGGAAGAGATGCAGGAAACCCGTATCAAATACGATCTCAAGGGAATCAGAGTCGATATCAAACCCGTCGGAAATCTGTTCAAATGCACTAAGAGATTTACGTGCGGTTCGACGGATTCTGAGAATATCATATCCGAAAAAGGTACGCTGAGACTCTCCGGTAACGACGGTTCTTCTGTTCTTGCAACCTATGAGGTGGTATATTGGTGCTGAGGAATGACAGGAAAGGGAACATTGCAATCATCGATGCGGTTATTTTTCTTATGCTTCTGTCCGCCGTGTCGGTTACATTGTTTGCTTACGACGGATCCGACGGTATCGGAGACGAACCGATGGCTAAGAAAGTCTGTGAAGATCTTTTCAGCGTGAAAGTAAGTTCTTCGGTTATTCTCGATACAACGGATACTCAGGTACTCCCGATTGCAATACTTGTGGCGGCGGGAATGTCTTCGGGAGAAGAAGAAAAGATGTCCTCTCTTTTGGAAGATATGCTTGACGACATGATTCCCGAGATACACGGTTACGAGATGACTGTCGATTACAACAATCACACATTAAGAATGGAAAGACAGGCCTATGACAGCCTGTCATCCGAGTACGAATGCACTCAGGCCGTCATAGGTCCGATGGATATGAAAGTTCACATCTGGGTTTATTAGGCATCAGGCCACATCTCGTGGGCCATTTCCCTCATCTTGTACTTGAGGATTTTACCCGCAGCATTCATCGGGAATTCGTTGACGAATGCGATGTACTTCGGGGTCTTGTACCATGCGATCTGTCCTTTGCAGAACTCGAGAACATCCTGTTCCTGAAGATCTACGCCTTCTTCCCTGATGATAAAAGCACCGGGCTGCTCACCGTATTTCTGACTCGGCACACCGATAACCTGAACATCCTTGATTCCGGGACAGCGGTAAAGGAAATCTTCGACTTCTTTGGGGTAAATGTTCTCTCCTCCGCGGATAATCATATCCTTGATTCTTCCCGTGACGTAGAAGTAACCTTCCGCATCTCTGTATCCGAGATCTCCCGAGTGGAGGTAGCCGTTGCTGTCGATGATCTTGGCGGTTTCCTCGGGCATCTTGTAGTATCCTTTCATCACGTTGAATCCTTTACAGCAGAACTCACCGATCTTTCCGTCGGGACATGGTTCGTTTGTATCGGGATCGAGGATAACGACATCCACTCCGGGAAGTTTCTTTCCTACGGACGAACACTTCTTTTCAAGCGAGGGTTCATCATAACGTGTCTGTGTCATTCCGGGAGATGCTTCCGTAAGTCCGTAGACGATGGTGATCTCCTTCATGTTCATCTTGTCGACAACTTCCTCCATTGCCTTGATGGGGCACGGAGATCCCGCCATGATACCTGTTCTCAGTGACGAGAAATCGAACTTGTTGAACAGTTTGTGGTTGAGGATGTTGATGAACATCGTAGGTACACCGTAGAGCGATGTACATTTCTCGGTTTCAACGGATGTCATGACATCTACGGGGTTGAACACTTCGCAGAACACCATTGTGACACAGTGGTTGATACATGCCATCACACCGAGGACGCATCCGAAGCAGTGGAATAACGGAACATTAAGTGAAAGACGGTCTTCGGGACCGTAATTCATGTTCGCTCCGAGCCAATAACCGTCGTTTGCGATGTTGTAGTGTGTGAGCATAACACCTTTCGGGAATCCGGTGGTTCCTGAGGTGTACTGCATCATGGTAACATCGTGAACGTCGACGGAATCTTTCCTCTCCTGATACTCTTTGTCGTCGATTTCCACGGCCTTGGATTTGACCTCGGACATGGAGTACATTCCGCGGTATTTTTCGGGACCGAGGAAGACGACTCTCTTCAGGTGAGGATATTTCTCCGAATGGAATCCGTCCCTGGGCTGTACTTTGAGTTCGGGAATGAGTTTGTAGACTGTGTCTACGTAATCGGTATCCCTGACACCGTTTATGAGGAACAGGTTCTCCATATCGGACTGTTTCAGAACATAATCCAACTCCGCAGCCTGATAGTTTGTGTTAATCGTAAGAAGAATCGCACCTATCCTCGCAGTTGCGAACATAAGTGTGATCCAATCGGGAACGTTCGTAGCCCATACGGCTACTTTCTCACCCTTTTGGATTCCCATTGCCATGAGACCTTTCGCGACACGGTCGACTTCCACTCCCCATTCCTTCCAGGAATAGCGGAGTTCCCTGTCGACGTAAACTATGGCATCGTTGTCGGGGTGTTCCCTGATACATTTATCCAACAGATCCCCCAGCCTTTCGTTGCTGGTAGGCTCCTTTCTGGGAATGCAGACCATACAATCTCCCTCACATGGGGCTGTACAGTACAGCGAGGATTTCGGCGGGACCGTCGATTGCACCGATGAAGTGTGTTACGACAGAGTTGTAGTAAACACTGTCTCCCCTTTCGAGAATGTATTCCTCTTTGCCGTATTTCACGAGAATCTTTCCGTGAACGACGACCATGAATTCCTCTCCTTCGTGGGTGGACATTGCTTTCTCTTCGTCTTCTTCGATACTGATGAAGAGCGGTTCCATGTGCCTGTCCGATTTACCCTTTCCGAGCGGGAAGTAGTGGTAGTGACCCCTTGCACTTCCTTCTCTCGATGCCGCAGTCTCTTCTTTCCTGTCCGCATATCTTACGATGATGGGATCGGGGACGTACTGATCGTCCATGAAAGTACCGAGCCTCTGACCGAGTGCACGGGAGAATTTGATCATGGAACCGATAGGGGGGTAAACCTTACCGTCTTCGACATCTTTGATGAACGCAAGGTCAAGTGAAGCATTGACCGCAAGCTGCTCTTGGGTCAAACCAAGCTGTTCTCTGTACTTCTTCACTCTTTTTCCGACCTTGTTCGTGTCAGACATTGTTCTAACCTCAATTAATCCGATAAAGGTTTAGTAGATATAATTGACGGTAAAAGAAGGGAGAATTTCTTATACGATGTATCCGAAAACGTGTTTTATTTCAAAATTCGATGAATAAAATACGTTGCTTTCGCATCGCTTTTGTCCGACTTACGAAGATAACGTTTAACTATATGCTGTAGTTCGCATCATCCATGCCTTTCGCCGAAGTGAACGGAGCGAGAATACACTATGAGATGTCGGGAGAAGGAGAGCCCGTCATTCTGCTGACAGGATTCGGCGGAGATATCAATTTCTTCCACTCACTGATTCCTGCCCTCAGCGAGAAGTATAAGGTAATCGTTTTCGAGCACAGAGGATCCGGAACCACAGAGTATTCCGGAGATGTAGAATGTCAGACGTACGTAGATGACGTGAAGGCACTTTTGGATTATCTGGGTATTTACAAAGTACACATGCTCGGATGGTCTATGGGAAGTCAGGTTGCAATGGAATTCGCAATCCAATACCAGGAAAGACTTCAGACACTTACTTTGGTTTCGGCGTTCGAACACTGCCCCGCAAGATCGAGTTACATGATGAACACGATGATCGATGCGGGAATGAAGGGAACGAACGTTGAGTACATCTACGCAATGGTCAACGCATTCAGTTTCACTGAAAATTACTTCGATGCGAAACGTACGAAAGGACAGAAAGTGAAGACAATCAATACAACCACTCCGGAAAGACTTCACCAGCAGATGCACTGTCTCGACAGATACGATCTCCGCGGAAGACTCGGTGTAATTAAGGTGCCTGTACTTTCGATTCACGGTCTCGATGATATTATGGTTGAGCCTAAAATGGGAGATCAGGTTGCATCGGATATTCCGGGATGTCAGGTGTACCGCATACCCGATGTGGGTCATGTGATTCACCCCTCACTGTATCAGGAGAGGTTTATCTCATTCATCGCCGCAAACCCGAAGCAGTGACCTTCTTTTCTCTCTTGCTTCGTCGACCATAGCCGGAATGCGGCTTTTGATTATGCCTGTACAGGGCCATGTGTCGTCCATATAATCGAGATCGGGAAGAATATCGTGTCCTTCGTTGACGATTGCGAGATAAACTCTGCTCATGAACATGGACACCATGTACGGAAATTCATTGCAGATTTCGGGCCTTCCCTTCCAAATCTTACATTTGTTGTCTTCACCGAGGAATGCACAGGGATTGGTCTTTCTGAAAAGCCATTTGTCTTCGGATTCATCCCACACAAGATATTGGAAGATGAACGATAAACGGTTCATGTTCACCTGTTTCGCAACGCTTTCCACTTCTTCATCGCGTACTGCGATGTAAGGCTGATGGCAGCACTTACCGCACATCTCGCACGGCGATTCGTCTTTCAGCTTCTGGCACACATCATACGCAATGTCTAAATCGCGGAGCATGTCGGGAGGAATTTCATCCAAACCGTCGAGTATGTATCTGTCGCGGTAGACTGCCATCTTACCCACTCAGAAGATACGGGTGAACCCGATGACGAAACCGATAACGGAAGCGATGAGAGCTGCTCCCGTGATTACGAGCATAAGTGTCTTTCTGTCTTCTGCGACTGCAACTCTCACAAGTGTGAGCGAATAACTGCTCATGACCATACCGATTGCACCGAAAATCGCACCGATAAGACCGTAATTCATAGTCGATACGATCAATGCGGCTACGCCGAATACAAGACCGACGTAAGTTGTAATGACGACCTTCTGAATCTTCGGTTCGGATGAATATTCTCTGTTCAGCTGCCAATCGCATTCGGAACAGAAAATCTCCCCGTCCCCGTTCTCGTGACCGCATTTAGGACATTTCATAACCGAAGTGATACAGTCATTCGGTTTAAAACGTTACATCAGGGGTTGACAAACTCGGCGTGAATCCTGCTGCGGACGGTACCGAATCTTGTTTTTTCTTCCACTGTTGTTATCGATAAACACAGCATCGGACGGAAAGCTTCCGTGAGTTCTTCTTCCGTGTAATAGTGGTAAAGAATCCCGTTGCCTCTGATTACCGTTGAATCGTCAACACGTTCTCCCTTCTCCGAACGCATATCGCCGGACGAGAATACTCTTACGAGAATGTGTCCTCCTTTCCTTACCGTTCTGATTAATTCGGATACTGTGTCTTTCAGTCCATCCGGCGATAAATGTTCCAAAACATGGAACGCAACGGCACCGTCGAAGGAATCGTCTTTAAAAGGAAGATTATCCGTTGAGGAACAGACGAATTTCGCTTCTATTCCGATATCCTGGCACATCTTCACCGCACTTTCGGAAAAATCCACTCCGGTAACGGAATATCCCATCTCCGTAAGTGCCGATGCAGTCTTTCCGTTACCGCACCCCAGTTCCAAAATACGCGAACCCTCCGCAAACGGCATACCGTCTATCTTCGACATACCTCTCCACGGACGGCTGTTGCTGTGATAGAAGGATTCCCATGCGGACTTCTGATCCATGAAGCGTGATGACTGTAAGATACATAATAAGGATTGTTAACGGCGATTACTTTATTACCGCAGAGTGAATGATAATCAATCATGGGAGAACAGGAAGAGGTTGTCGCAAAACTCATGAAAATACCGTCCGTGAGTGAGAAATGCTGTGTCGGAATGTATCTGCTCGGAATCAGAGAGATATCAGATCTCAAAGGAAAGAATCCCGATGAGATGTACAGCGCCCTCACCGTAAGGAAAGACTTCTACGCCGAACCCTGTATGCACAAAATGCTGAAAATAGCGGTCGGACTCGTTAACAAAGGCGCAGTCAGGACTGACTGAACATTCCGTGCATCGCAGTGAGCCAGTCGAAGAACATATCCGTGACGAGATCGGTAAGGATGACATAGGTTCCCAGGGGACCTTTCATCATCCTTCCGGCCCTCATGTTTATTTCGGTATCTCCGAATTTCAGTATCATCGTTCTGTCTGAAACCGAATTCTCATGAACGGCAAGATTTCTGATCATTAACAGATCGTCCCACGTTTTCATTGTTTTCTTATCAATAACACCTGCTTCGCAGGAACTCATCAGAATGTTTCTGAGATAGAGGCGGTTGTTCCTATCCAACGCATTCTCCTTCACTTTCGAAGAAGGATACATTTTGAGACAGTCTTTGACCGCTT
>CAZDCU010000013.1:0-36700 GCA_964504055.1 uncultured Methanomassiliicoccales archaeon | reverse complement strand
GGGAAAGGCCGAAACAAAACTTAGACACTGTGCATCAAAAGAAAAAATGTTCGCAAACGGAACAATTCACCTTTCCACGGGGCAGATTCATACCGTCAAACCGTTGGAAGTCGATATTCCGAAAGGGCGTCTAACTGTTGTAACCGGCGTATCAGGGTCAGGAAAAACAACTACGGTGTTGGAATGTCTCGTTCCCGCACTTGACGCAATGATCAATAACAAAACATTGCCCGAACATATTCATTCTATTGATGCAGAAGGCATCGCACACATCAAACTCATCGATGCGACACCCATCGGAATCAACGTCCGTTCTACGGTGGCGACTTATGCGGGAGTTCATGACGAATTAAGAAAACTGTATGCGAAATCTCCCGATGCAAAAGAAAAAGGATGCAAAGCAAGTGATTTTTCATACAACACAGGTTCTCTCCGCTGTCCCGGATGCGACGGAACAGGTGTCGTAAGCCTTGATGTTCAGTTCTTACCGGATGTCGATATTCCCTGTCCGGACTGTCACGGTTCGCGTTATTCAAAAACGGCGTATGATGTAAAGCTTACAAACAAATCAGGCGTAGGTGTCTCACTTCCCGAACTGATGGAAATGGATGTGAACTCCGCAATCGATTTTTGTAAAGATATGAAAACAGTCTGTCAGAAACTGAATGTTCTGAAACAGCTCGGTTTGGGTTACCTTACGTTAGGCGAAGAAACACCGAGTCTCTCCGGGGGCGAAGCACAGCGTCTGAAACTTGCAAGCGAAACAGGAAGAACACAGTATGATTCCGTCTTTGTATTCGACGAACCTTCGATCGGACTGCATCCGCTTGATGTTCAGGTTTTACTGAAGGTATTTCAGACACTTCTCGACAACGGTGCAACTGTTATCGTGATAGAACATGACTTAGACGTAATCCGCAACGCAGATTACATCATAGACATGGGCCCGGGCGGCGGCGAAGCGGGCGGAAGAATAGTTGCAAAAGGAACGCCCGATGAAATCCGCAGTAATCCTGACAGCATCACAGGAAAATATCTGTGACCGATTTTTGATAAAATATCCAATCTGGCACTGTATTTCGCAATAATCTGATTATTAGGATGTCCTAAAAAACATAACGAATATATATTCAGTTAAAAATGTACTATCATGATTTCAAGGGCGGACACACACGTCCACACCCATTATTCCGGGATTTCCAATTACAAAGCACTGAGATTTCCGGAATCCGTGACCAAACCCGAAGAACAGGTCGAAACTGCGAGGAAGAACGGAATGAATCTCCTATGCATTACAGACCATGATGCGATTAAGGGAGCGTCTGTCGCCAAAGAGTATGCGAAAAAGTACGATGATTTCACCGTTGTAATAGGCGAAGAAATCACTACTGCGGACGGAGAAGTCCTCGCATACGGACTGAATGAACTCATCCCTCCCGAACTCTCAATCGAAGAGACGATGGATCGCATACGTTCGCAGGATGCCCTTGCTGTCGCGCCGCACCCGTACAGTTTCTATCTACACTGCCTTAAAGACAGAATCAAAGATTTGGATCTCGACGGTATCGAAACAATCAACGGCGGTCATGTCGACAGATTTACAAACACCAAAGCGCAGTTGGTTTTCACTAAAAATCCCGGAAGGTGGGCCGCATTATCCGGAAGCGACGCACATTCCACTTACACAGCGGGGTATAATTGGACGGAATTCGAAGGATGCGGCGAAGAAGATTTCAGACACGCCATCCTGAAGAAGAAAACAATCCCCTGCGGAGAACCCGCACCCGTAATTACACAGGTTCAGTGGAGTATCAAAGTCGTTACGAGTGCTCAGGGAATGATGGCGAAAGCCCTCACAGGCAAATTGGAAGCCGATCCCGACAATCCGCTGATAACCAAAATTATAAGTCTGCCTGTTGTGAAAAAAGTTGCCGGAATCATCGGAGGTTCACTGTATCTTATTCCTCCGATACCGTATGTCGGAGCATTCGCAGCGACAAGATGGCTGGAAAGAATGTCCCAGAGACTTCTCAATCAGGTCGAATACAAACTGGAGGCCAGTAATTGCCCCAAGCCGCCTATAAGGTGATTGTCCGCGTTCCGAAGGAATTCTCGGACGAATTAATGGACGGAATAAACGAAGTTATCAAACCTTTCTATCCCGGTTACGACAGATGTTTCAGCATAACCGAATCCAAAGGAACTTGGAGATCTTTGGAAGGTTCGAATCCGTACAACGGAACGATCGGTGAAATTACGGTTGCAGACGAACTTTCGATAGAATTCATCTGTAAAGAAAACGAAATAGAAAACGTTCTGAAAACGATAAAGAGAATCCATCCGTATGAGGAACCCGGTATCGATGTGATTCCCTGTTACGGATGGAAGTCTCTGATTCACTGATTCTCTTTCGGAGTGTAAGTGTAAACACTGTCGAAGATTCTCTGAAGTCTGTGGGTCTTCAGCGAATTTACTCTGTAATCATATTCTTCGCTGTCGATAAGTCCCATTTCTTTGTACTTATCCAACATAAAGAATGCAAGATCGTACGAAGAATCGACTCCCACAATGATGTCGATATACCTGTTCCTGAAGTTGACCTTCTCGGGAAGAACTCCGCCGTTGTCTTTGATGAATTTTTCCTTGATTTTGGGATAAAGTCCGAGGTTTGCGTCACACGCAGCCTTGGCATCTTCATACCTCTCGGCTCCGATGTACGCGTCGATAAGCATCTCGTTGATCAGGAACATTTGGTAATCGTCCAAATCACATGCTTCGTATGCCTGAACACAGAGTGTAACGGCAAACTTGGGGTTCTCATCTTTCAGGGATTTGTCAATCACGGACGAAAAGAATCCGTATGATGACGAAGTATCCGCACCGTCGAGATATCTCGACAGTCTCATCCTGTCTGCGTCATTGAGAGAAAGATACCATTTCTTCAGTCCTGCATCCGATATCTGCTTGGGAAGATCCATATGTTTCACCGAATCGATTGAACCGATTTAATATTATTCTGCGTCGGCACCTCTGAACCACGAGAAGAGAATTCCGACCACACTGAATACTATGCAGATGGACCACGCATATCTCAGAATATCTACGAATGTTTCGTAGTTTGAAGGTTCTATGACGGCGTCGGTTCCCATGAATATCGAGATAAGACATGTCGCAAGACCCATAGACATCATCATACCCGTCTGCCTGAACACCGCAATCATTCCGGATGCCTGATTGTACTGATTTGCCTTTACGTAAGACATCACGGCATTTGTGTTCGGTGCGGCGAACATACCGAATCCCATTCCCATGAAGAACTGCGAGATGTAGATTGCAGTGTAATTGATTGTAATGCCCGATGCGTAAAGCAGTATCACCAATCCGATACAGAGCATTATCATTCCCGCGGTGGGGAGGATACGTTTGTCCATTGTGTCGGATAATCTTCCCGAGATCAATGCAAATACAACCTGAACAACAGGCTGAATTATCATCACCATTCCCGCTTCCGTTGCGGTAAGAAGGCCGATACCCTGAAGATATCTCGAAAGGAAGAACGAAACGGAGAACGATGCCGCATAGTTAAGGAACAAAGCAGCCATGGATCTTCTGAATGCTCTTGTCGAGAACAGTTCGATGTGGAATATCGGATATTTCTCGATTGATTCGTATTTGATGAATCCGACGATAATCAGTAAACCGACGATAATCATGACAATAGCGTAGATTTCCGGTAAGGAAATCAGACCGAACATCATAATCAATATGCCTATTGCATAGATTGCGGAACCTCTCATGTCGAAGATATCGTTGGGTGTACTGGTGACATTATCCCTGTACTGGGTCATCATGAGTGCAGCCAATAACATCAGCGGGACCAACATCAGAAAGAGAGATCTCCAGCCGAAGATATCGGTCATGAAGCCTCCCACAATCGGCGCAGCGGATGCTCCGACATAGACGAATGCGGTATTGATTCCCAATGCCGCTCCGCGTTCATTCGGAGGGTAAACATCTGCAATCATTGAGACACATGTGCATGATGTGAACGCCATACCGACTGCCGTGACTCCTCTGAAAACATACAGAGCAACGATATTCGGTGAGAATACGGAGCATATCGCACCGACGGCACCTACAACAGCACCCCAGATGAACGTACGTTTCTTTCCGTAGATGTCGGCAAGCCTTGAAGCAGGCAGCATACACATTACGGAAACGATAAAATAAACGCTGGAAACCCAGCCCAATTCATGCTCACTGCACCCGAGATCTGTCTGAATAGCCCCGAGTGCCAGATTGAGCATTCCCCCCGCGAAGGGGTTGATAAAAATGGCAGTGCATGAGGCCGCCAATACGAGGCGTCTTACGTTCCTGCTGTATTGTGCGTCACTCATGCGTCTGCCCTTAACTCTCGATACCTTCCGAGATCATCTTGCGGTTCTTCTCGAGAAGATCCATCTTCTTTGCCGGGATACTCTTGACAAGACCCTTGTCGAGATTCTCCTGCGAACAGAATTTGGTTTCCTTCCAGAGCCTTCCCACGATAATCATGTTCGCGGCACCTTTGACTCCCGCTTCCTCGGAAAGTTTCGATGCTTCGAGATAGATGACTTTTACATCGTCTCTTTCAACTTTCTTGTGGATCAGAGTGGAATCGAGAATGATGAGTCCTCCGGGGACGACATCGTTCACGAACTTATCCAACGAAGGAAGGTTCATCGCAACCAATATGTCGGGATTTGTGACCAACGGCGAACCGATTTTGTTGTCTGAGATACAGACGGAACAGTTTGCCGTACCGCCTCTCATCTCGGGACCGTAGGACGGAAGCCATGAGACTTCTTTACCTTCCATCATTCCCGCATATGCGATTACTTTTCCGGAGAAGAGAACACCCTGTCCTCCGAATCCTGCGAAGAGAATGTTGAGATCCTTCATTCCTTTCCCTCCCCGATATCTTTGTAGACTCCCAACGGGTAGTAGGGAAGCATATTGTCCCTGAGCCACTGAATTGCATCTTTAGGTGCCATTCCCCAGTTGGTCGGGCATGTCGATACCACTTCGATAATACAGTATCCTTTGCCTGCAATCTGGTACTCGAAAGCTTTCTTGATTGCTCTCTTCGCTTCTTTTACATTCTTGACGCAGTCGACGGTTACACGCTGTGCGAGTGCGACTCCGTCCAACGAAGAAAGAAGTTCGCATACCCTGATGGGATTACCTGCAACCTTCACGTCCCTTCCGTAAGGTGTGGTCTGTGTGACCTGTCCGGGAAGTGTCGTAGGTGCCATCTGACCACCGGTCATTCCGTAGATTGCGTTGTTAATGAAGATTGCAACGATGTTCTCTCCCCTTGCCGCTGCGTGTACGGTTTCTCCCGCACCGATTGCGGCGAGATCTCCGTCACCCTGGTAGGTGAACACAACATCTTCGGGTCTGGCTCTTTTCACTCCTGTCGCTACGGCAGGTGCACGTCCGTGGGGTGCCTGAACCATATCGCATCCGAAGTAGTTGTATGAGTAAACGGAACATCCGACAGATGCAACTCCGACGGTTTTACCTTCGATGCCCAATTCGTCGATGACTTCCGCAACGAGTCTGTGCACGATACCGTGCGTACATCCCGGACAGTAGTGGAACGGGACGTTGAGAAGGGCCTTAGGCCTCTCACCCTTAACTTTCGTCATTGTAACCCTCCGTTGATTTTTACGATCTGATCATACACTTCTTTGGTGGTCGGAATCATACCGCCTGTGCGTCCGAAGAATTCCACGGGTTTGCTGCATTCGATTGCCAACTTAACATCATCAATCATCTGACCCATGTTCATCTCGACATCGAGGAACACTTTTGCGTGTTTTGCGTGTTTCTTGAATGCTTTCTCGGGGAAGGGCCAGAGTGTGATGGGTCTCAGAAGACCGACTTTGATTCCTTCCGCTCTTGCCTTGTCTACGGCGGATCTCGATACTCTCGAGGATGCACCGAATGCAGTAACTATAATATCGGCATCGTCGCAGAGATATTCTTCGGATCTCTGCTCTTTTTCCGCGATTTCGGCGTATCTTTTGAACCTGTCGACATTCATGCGCTCCAGTGTGGGCGGGTCTGTGTTGAGAGAGTTGATCACATTGTGAGGTCTCTTGTTCTGGTGTCCGCAGGCAGCCCATTCTTTGGAATCGTTCTTGGGATCCTTCGGTTCGGGGAGCATAACGGGTTCCATCATCTGTCCGAGCATACCGTCGGAGAGAACCATTGTGGGAACTCTGTACTTGTCACCCATGTCGAATGCATCCGAGATAAGATCGACTGTTTCCTGCACAGTGGAAGGTGCGAGAACAATCAGACGGAAATCTCCGTGTCCGACGGATTTTGTTGCCTGGTAGTAATCAGACTGTGAGGGCTGAATTCCTCCGAGTCCGGGACCTCCCCTCTGAACATTGACAATGAGACAGGGAACATCCGATCCCGCAAGATACGAAATTCCCTCGGACATAAGACTCACACCGGGTGAAGATGTTGATGTCATAGCCCTTACTCCCGAAGCTGCGGCTCCGAGAACCATATTGATCGATGCAACCTCGGATTCACCCTGAAGGTAGACTCCTCCGATCTTCGGCATTCTCTTTGACATGTATGCCGCGACTTCTGTCTGCGGTGTGATGGGGTATCCGAAGAAGTGCCTGCATCCGGCTGCAATTGCAGCCTCTGCGATAGCCTCATTTCCTTTCATGAGAACTCTTTCGCCCATTTTACTCAACCTCCACCCTTACGGCAACATCGGGGCACATCACCGTACACGATCCGCATCCTGTGCACTGGGACTGATCAGTCACATGTGCGGGGTGGTATCCCTTGCTGTTCGTCACCGACTTATCCAATGCGAGAATGCCTTTGGGACATGCGATTACGCACATCTCGCATCCTTTGCAGATGTCATTATCAACGATTACCTTCGGCATTTAATCATCTCCTCTCTCCCATGGCGCACCAATGAAGATATCGATTGGGTATACCTTCTCTTCTTTAATTATGGTATCCCCCAACGCCCTGGGTGCCGCGGTCATGACGATCGGGACGCCCATGACAGCCGATGTACGCTCGGCGAACTCGGATGAATCCTTCACCGTATCGGCGGTTGTCAGCTGTTTCAGATGGGAATTGTTGATCAGACCCGTAATCTTAAGATGACACGTCTTCTCGATCTCATTCGAAATCTCAACTGCTTCCTCCGGAGTGGTTGTAAGCGATCTGTATCTGTTGATGACACAGAACATATCGTAATCCGTCTTCGATATTGTGTCAGAATATCTCGACAGAGTCATTGCACCGACATCGTCTCCTCCTACGTCGATGATAACGCATTCGTCTTCGGCGATTGCGTTATCTATTCCAGCCGGCAAAGCGGGAATATCCACGTTCGTGTTCGCGTAAATCGGACCGAGAACGTGAATTCCTTCCTTTTCAAGCATATCCGCATGATCTGCCGAACGGAAGTAGACGTTGGCCGTATCGATGTCGATAAGTGTCACTTTCTTTCCCTCTCTGGCACACTGTAACGCCAGGTTGAGACAGAGGTTTGTCTTCCCCGTACCGTAATGTCCGCAGATGACAGTGACACGTTTCCTTATCGGATTCATCGGATTTCCTTGATGAATAAATCCCTTTTAAGACATGCGCCCTCTGATAACGGAAGTCGTATCCGCGCTACGTCATACGTAATGTATCCGATTATCCGAAAGATAATCCCATTGCACGCGAACTTCCGCACGCGTAATCTATTAATAGGATATAATTGTCGAACCTTTTGAACTACCATGTACAACATCACGGAGATTTCGGAGCGCATCGGAGCTATGCGCGATCTTTGCGGATACACGATTGAAGAGATGGCTGTTGCCACCGACTGCACTGTCGAGGAATATACCGAGTGCGAAGAAGGAAAGAAAGATTTCTCATTCACCTTCCTCTACAAATGTGCAGAAAAATTCGGGATTGATATGGTAGAGCTCCTCACAGGAGAAAATCCGCATCTCACCGATTTCACAGTCGTTCACGACGGTAAGGGACTCCCTATCAAGAGACGTTCCGGATTCGAATACTTCCATCTTGCCTCATATTTCAAAGGCAAGATTTCCGAGCCTTTCCTCGTGAAAGCGGCTTACAGGGAAGAGGAACAGGATAAAGAAATCCACACATCCGTCCACGACGGACAGGAATTCGATTATGTTCTCTCGGGAAGCCTGAGATTCACATACGACGGACACGAGGAGAACCTTATCGAAGGCGATTCCGTGTATTATGATTCGGGAAAGCCGCACGGAATGATAGCGACCAGTAAAGACGGTTGCACATTCCTTGCAATCGTGATGAAAGAAGGTTCCAAGAAATGACGAGAGACATCAACCTGAGATACGTTGATGAGACCTTCGATCCGAACGGATTACTGAAGACATTCAGCGTTCACTATCCCGACAATTTCAACTTCGGATACGATATCGTGGATGATATCGCAGTAAACGATCCGAACAGAAGGGCACTCGTATGGTGTGACGACAAAGGTCATGAGAAAATATTCACCTTCGCCGACATCAAGAGACTGTCCGACAAGACTGCAAACTACCTTACATCGAAAGGTGTGAAGAAGGGAGACATGGTTTTGGTCATACTGAAACACAACTATCAGTTCTGGTATGTCTCCGTCGCACTGCACAAGATGGGCGCGGTTATGATTCCCGCCACATACATGCTTACGAAGCATGATATCGAGTACCGTATCAACTCTGCATCCGTTAAGGCTGCAATCGTGACATCCGATGCGCCTGTTTACAACGAGTTCCTGAAAGCGGAAAACATCCCCACACTGAAATTCAAAGCAATCACCAATGTGGAATGGAACGGTCCCGTGGAAGGATTCGATGACTTCGACAAAGGAGTGGGAGAAGCATCCGAAGACTGGAAGAAAGTCAACACGCACGTGCGTGACATGATGCTCATCTACTTCACATCCGGAACCTCCGGAAATCCGAAGATGGCCGTACACGATTTCTCCTATCCGATAGGACACATCCTTACGGCAAAGCATTGGCATTGCGTCGTACCCGACGGTCTTCACTGGTCCGTTGCGGAAACAGGATGGGCAAAGAACGCATGGGGTAAACTCTACGGTCAGTGGATAATGGAAGCCGCCGTGTTCGTTTACGAATACGAAGGAAGATTCGAGCCCAAGACGGTTCTCGATCTCATCGAGAAATACAGGATAACAACATTCTGCTGTCCTCCGACAATGTTCAGGATGTACTGCAACGCAGGACTCGAAGGTCATGATTTATCATCATTGGTTCACACGAACATTGCGGGAGAAGCCCTCAACTCGGATACATTCGACAAATGGTATCAGGCAACAGGCCTGAAACTCATGGAAGGATTCGGACAGTCCGAATCCACTGTTATCGTGGGAAACCTGAGAGGAATGGAACCCAAGCCCGGTTCAATGGGAAGGCCCTCGCCTCAGTACAAGGTCGATATCATCGATCCCGACGGAAAGAGCTGTCCTCCCGGTACCGTGGGAGAAATCGTAGTGGGAATAGAGCCCCACCCTGCGGGAATATTCATCGGTTACTACCGTGACCGTATCAAAACCAGGGAAACACTGTTCGGCGGATTCCATCACACGGGAGATCTCGCATGGAAGGACGAAGACGGATACTATTGGTACGTGGGAAGAAACGACGACGTTATCAAATCCTCGGGTTACAGGATAAGTCCGTTCGAGATTGAGAGTGTTTTACTCAAACACCCGTGCTGTCTCGAATGTGCGGTAACAGCGGTACCCGACGAAGTCAGAGGACAGATCGTGAAAGCAAGTATCGTCCTCAGAGACGGTTTCGAACCTTCGGACGAACTGAAGAAAGAACTCCAGAACTTCGTGAAACACGAGACTGCTCCGTACAAGTACCCCAGGGCGGTGGAGTTCGTAAAAGAATTACCCAAATCTGTCAGCGGAAAGATCAAGCGCGTTGACATAAGAAACAAAGACAAAGCCGAATTCGCAGAGAAGAGAGGTGAAAAGAAATGATGGGCATCAACCTTCGTTACGTTGATGAGGAGTATGACGCCGACGGCATCATCTCCAAATACAAACTGAAATACCCGGAGAACTACAACTTCGGATACGATATCGTAGATGAAATAGCGGCAGCGGAACCCGACAGACTTGCAATGGTCTGGTGCAATCCCGCCGGAGAAGAGAGAAAATTCACCTTCGGAGATATCAGCAGATTATCGAACAAAACCGCAAATTATCTCAGATCCGTGGGAATCAAGAAAGGCGATGCGGTACTTGTAATTCTGAAGCGTCACTACCAGTTCTGGTTTGTTTCCGTTGCATTGCACAAATTGGGTGCGATAATGGTTCCTGCGACGTTCATGCTCACGAAACGTGACATCGAATACCGTGTACGTTCGGCATCAATCAAAGCCGCGATATGCACTCTCGAGAGCGGCGTATGCGAAGCAATCGAAGCTTCCGAGGATATTCCCTCGCTTGAAATCAAAATGACCGTCAACGGTCCGAGGGACGGATGGCGTTTCCTCGACGGTGAAATGGAATCGTTCCCCGACACAATGGAGAGAGTGGAAACACACGCAAAAGAGCCTATGCTCATGTACTTCTCCTCGGGAACATCGGGTTACCCGAAGATGGTTCTGCACGATCATCTGTACTCTCTTGCCCATTTATTCACTGCAAAGCACTGGCAGAACGTGGATCCCGACGGAATTCACTTCACCATAGCCGATACAGGCTGGGGTAAAGCCGTATGGGGTAAACTCTACGGTCAGTGGATAATGGAAGCTGCAGTGTTCGTTTACGATTTCGAGAAATTCGACGCAGACGACATCATGAACATCATAACAAAATACAGGATAACTTCACTCTGCTGTCCTCCGACCATGTTCAGGATGTTCTTCAACGCAGGTGTAGACAAACACGATCTGTCTTCACTGAAATACTGCTGTATCGCAGGAGAAGCCCTCAACCCGGATATCTTCTACAACTGGGAGAAATCCACCGGTCTGAAACTCATGGAAGGATTCGGTCAGACAGAGACCACGTGTACAATCTGCAACGTGCGCGGAATGAAGCCCAAGCCCGGATCCATGGGTAAACCGTCGGCACAGTATCACGTAATAATCGCAGATCCCGAAGGCAATCAGTGTCCTCCCGGTCAGACAGGAGAAATCCTCATCGAATACGGAGATCCGAGCCCTCCGGGAATCATGAAAGGATACTACCGCAACGAAGAGAAAACAGCTGCGGCAATCCACGACGGATGGTTCCATACAGGCGATGTTGCATGGATGGACGAAGACGGATACTATTGGTTCGTCGGCCGTATGGACGATGTCATCAAATCATCGGGATACAAAATCAGTCCGTTCGAGATTGAGAGTGTTCTCGTTACACATCCCGCCGTTCTTGAATGTGCAATCACAGGCGTTCCCGACCCCGTCAGAGGACAGATTGTTAAAGCAACCGTTGTCCTCAGAGACGGATACGAAGCATCCGACGTACTGAAGAAAGAACTTCAGGACTTCGTAAAACGTGAGACAGCTCCGTACAAATATCCGAGAGCATTGGAATTTGTGAAAGAGTTACCGAAGACCGTTAACGGAAAGATCATGCGTGCGGCAATCAGAAAAGAGGATGAGAAACATGAGTGAGAAAATCCTCCGTACGTTCACCACACGTACACCCGATAAGCCGGGTGCGTTCATGCTTGCCTGTAAAGTAATCATGAACCACGACGGTAACATCGTGCGTGTAAGCTTCAACAAAGGTGTGAACCTCTTCATCGAGGTATGCGCAACAAGGGAACAGCTCGATGCCATTGACAAAGAACTGAGCGACATCTCTTACGTCGACTACATGCCGAAAGAGCCTACGATTCTTGTCATGGATGTGAGAATCAAAGATCAGCCCGGTGCATTATACCCTGTGCTGAAGGTCATCGACAGATACAACGTCAACATCTCGTATCTTAACTCAAAAGCCGAGAACAGAGACTACCAGAACTTCAACATCGGTATGGAAGTTGAGAAACCCGAGATTTCAAAGAAGATCCTGGATGAGGTTGCATCGATCTATCCGCTTGATGTCGTTTCATACAACGGAAACTATCCCGATTTGGATAACACCGTGAATTACATCCGTCTCGCGAACAACGTTCAGAAACTGTTCAGTCTTAGTGACGAAACGGTAATGAAATTCATCGACGAGTCTCAGAAAGTCACCGACATCATGAAGGAACACGGTCAGGATCCCGGACTTGTATTCGAGAGTGTGAAACAGCTTGCGAACTTCATCGCATTCCACAGAGATCTGAACTTTAAACCGAGAATCACTGAAATTCCTCTTACCGAAGAGACAACACTTCACGTAATCGAGCCTCCGTGCGGAAGCAACACATACGTACTGAGAAACAACGACAGTCTGATGTTCGTCGATTCGGGATTGGGAATATTCTCCGATGAAATGATTACGGAACTCAGGGAAATGTTCCCGTGCTTCTTCAGTATGGAAAAGACAATGATTGCGACACACGGCGACGTGGATCACAACGGATTGTTATCAGTCATTGAGAACACAAAGATTCTCATGACCGCCAAGACAAAGAAGATTCTTACCGAAGACTGCAACACAGCAGACAATGTGTTTGCGGAGTGTTTCGGACGCCTCAGCAAGATTGTCAACGATTACGAAGGACCCAACCCCGAAATGATCGGTATCCTCGGAAAAGACGTTCCCGAAGAGCATGATAATCTTCTGCTTATCGACAGGCTGAAATTCGGAGATTTGGAATTCGAGGTATATGAAGGAAACGGCGGACACATGAAAGGAGAAACGATCCTCTACTGCAGGAATCCGAAGATTCTGTTCACCGGAGATATCTACTCCAACATGAAGGAACTCTCTCCCGACAGGGCCGAGTTCGAAACGGTCGCACCGTTCCTCCTGAAGAACTCCGATTCCGATTCGGATAAATTATTCTCGGTCCGCTCGTCAATCAGAAAACTGATTGACAGGGACGGAACGTCGGGAATGATTGTCTGCGGCGGACACGGAGCGGTAAAGAAGCTCTGATTATTCGACTTTGAACGAAACGTCGGACTTAAGGCAGAGGTCTCCGACGATCTCTGCCGCCTTTATTACCGCCGAAGGTACAGGGCACGCAACATGCGGGAGTTTCTCTCCCGCCGCCTTGTAAATACAATTCTCGCAGAACGGTGTCGCAATTGCATCGAATAAAGACACCGCCCCGAGATTCTTTCCGAATTCCCTTACGTTGGGGCATTCGCTTTTGATTTTGAATGTAATGTTCATCTCTTCGTCCATTGTAGGTGTTACCACCGTCTTGAACCTGCATACACCTGCATCTACGGTTATTGTCGTATCTGCCATGATATCCTCTGAACTGCAATATGTGTGTCAGTCGGATAAATAGACAGCGGGTAAACCTATTCGGCCTTTCCGCATCAAAACTATAACAAAAATTCAATCAATACTCCCTTTTCAATTAAGCAGAATAAAGCCGTCCGACTCCAAATGTATAAACACGATACAAATCATTTACATCTGTTAAAATGAACGGGAATGTGTTTATCGGCTGGTGCGGTTCCAATGAACTTGCTGCAAAAGTATCCAAGATTCTTTCAAAACACAATTACTGGTGTGTAGTCGGAGGCAACTACGACGAAGTCAGCAACATCTACATCGGCGGAACGATAATAGAACAGCTGAACAAGTGCAATCAGGCACTCTTCATCGTCAGAAAAAACGCATCAGGCTCAATAAGCAACAACGTAATCTTTGAAATCGGTTATTCACTGTCAAAATTCAACAGCTCCCCGAACAAACTGCATCTGTTCTATCTTGATATCGATCCGAAAGACAACTCCATCCCGTCAGACTTACTCGGAGCGTGGGCCGAGCATATCAACACATCTTCAAAATCCGAAGACGAAATTGTAGAACTCATCGTCAGTTCATTCCTTTCGGACCAGAAAATGCAGATTATCGAAAACAAAATGGATTTAGTGAATGATTGGCACAGAATCAACAACATGGTAATCAACCACTGCAAAACTCCCGTATGTTCGGATTTTGAAATGGCACAGTATCTGCTGTTCTATGCGGTTTCTTCCGGTTTTATGAATATTTTCCAGGAAATGAAAGAACCCCTGTCGGTATTGAGGAGAAATGTGGACGAAAGATCGGATGAACTTTTCAACACATACAGACTCGCAAATGTGATTTACGAAGCGGGCTGTTCCGTAAAGAGATTTGAAAACAAAGGCTACCTTGAAGATTCTGCATATTTCCAGGCTACCGATGCCCTTTCCGAACTGATTGATTGGGTTGAAAAATATGTTTCCGATAAAACCGGCGGAACATCCGACTTCCCGGTATGGTTTAACATGGTTGCGAAACAGCGTTACGGATATCTCTGTATGATGTACGTTAACAACCCCGACCTCTCCGAAGAAGAAATAAAAGAAGGATACGAAGAAGCCATCAGGTATTCGGAAGAAACGGTGACACTGTGCGATACACTGAGGAATATGGATCCGAAGAGCAACCGTGAATTAGCCAGCCTTTACAAATCATTCGCATTGAGAAACATCGCTATCGCCTACGGATGTCTGGGTAAACCCGATTTGGAACGCGAATACAAGTGCAGATCATTCGAAGAGAAGAAATTTATCCGTGAATACAGCAAGGATCTTGACATGGATACAAGAATAGCCGATGCATTCGAACGCGGTTATTATCTGTCTATGGCGGAAATTGTGAAATATGAAAACGATCCGAGGAAAAAGAGAGCATTCACGAAGGAAATCAAAGCCTATACCGACTATATGCTGACGGTCAGAGACAGTTCGAACCAATATGTCAACAGAATCAAATTGATGATGGAATCGAACGAAACTTCGGGAGTCTGATTCACTCGTTTCCGAAAACAGGATTACGGGTCCTGCGGATTGATCAGTCTGTTGAGAACGGCGTCTTTGATGAATCCGTTGTATCTGTTCATATCGGGTCTTTCGGACATTATCGTGTCCACGGTGTCCTTGATATGGGTGAACAATCCCTTGTAAATCCTGCATGCGGAACCGCCGGGTGAATCGATCTTGCCGTCTGCAAGAGCATCGACCGTACATCCGCCGTTGCAGTATCTGTAAATTTCACAGTCGGCGCATTCTTTCCTTCTCTGAATCGAAGGAACAAGAATATTCCTCATTCCGTCGGAATCGAAGAGTTCCTCGATGCTGTCGACTTCGTTGATATTTCCCATACAGAATTCTTTAGGACATGCCTTACCGCAGGGATACACATCGCCGTTGGGATAGACACAAATCCATTTCATAAGGCATGAAGCATGGGGACAGTCTGAAATGTTCGGATAACCGTCCAATGCCGTCATAACGTACGGATAGAACGGTAAAACGGAAATCTTCACCGAAGAATCTTCAATCCATTTATCGAAGACTTCGATTGCATTCTCAACGTACTCATCGGGATCCAATTCAAGATCGGGATTGTCACACGCAGTACCCGACATAATCACGGGATTGAACGAAAACGAAGCTCCCATTCCCTTGAATTTCTCGTAAATCGACATCATATCTCCGACGTTGCCGCCGTGGATTGTAGAGCTGATAAGGAACATATGGTTCTTGGAAACCATATATTCCACCAACTTATCGATCTTCTTGGTATCCATTCCGGGACGGAGTCCTTTCTCAAAACCGCCTTCGTAAGAAACACCGAGGTTCACTCTGTTGTTCTTACAGAATTCAATCAAACGCTTATTGAGAAGCGTTCCGTTTGTCTGAATTGTATTGTCACTGCCCTGCTGTCCGTAGTACTTCTTCTGTACGTTGAAAGCAGACTTGTAAAAACTGACGGGAGCAAGCAGAGGCTCTCCCCCGTGCCAAATATATCTCGAAGAATCGAATCCTTCGTGCACTAACTTAACGGTCTTCTCGAACGTTCCGATGCTCATCATACAGTCGGAACGTTCGGAGACACGGTGATAGCAGTGTCTGCACTGGATGTTACAGTCAAGCGTAGGTTTGACTATGACTGTGAGAAACCGCCCCGCCATGGACACATCCGACTCAGAAAGGCCAATAGCAGATCGAACAGCACTGTTTGTCCTGCGATGTGTATGCACAGCAGACGATAAGCACCACAATGATACCGATGAACGAAGCGAGACACTTCGGACCGCAGCAACCGTAACATGCGGGACCTTCTGTGTGTGCTTTGGATTCCCAGGAATCCTCTCTGCCTGTGGGGCCTTTGTAGTTCATCCTGCTGAATGACTGAATGGACTGTGAATCGTACTCCGCTGCCAGGTCTTTGTTTGATTTGGAATCTGATGACATTCTTTCACCGTTACACGCATACACGTGTCTGAATACGGCATAATTGGCAGAACAATATATTAAAGTAATGTCCGCGGATACTGGCACGATGTTCGGGTATACCGTTCCCGTTGAGGGTTTACTGTCCGCTGACGAGCGCAGAGTCTACAGAAGCTACTACTGCGAGACGTGCCACCACCTCAGGGAAGAGTACGGGTTCATACCCACGCTTACGGTCAATTACGAAATGACCTTTGCGAATCTCTTCTTCAATTCGATCTTTGACGACGGTAAACTGATCGACAACAAACCCGGAGGACTGTTCTGCATATTGAGACACAGTGCGTCGGATGCGAAGCTTATGAGCGATCTTACGGCATATACAATCCTTGTTGCCAAGAACAGCCTCGTAGACGATGTTGCGGACGATAAGAACGACGTTAAAGGCAAATTGGGTCTGTTGGCACTTAACCCTTCGATAAGGAGAGCATGCAGAGATTATCCCGAATACGATAGGATGATCATGGGCGGTTACGAAAAACTCCGTGAGATGGAAAACAGCGGAGAAAAGGATCCTTTCGTCATGGGAAGATATTCCGCACAGTCTATGATCGATGTGTTCGACCTTATGTTGGGTGACAGGATAGACGACGATATCAGAGAACTCTTCAGAGGTTTCGGTATCTGGGTCTATATCATGGATGCCGTCGAAGATTTGGACACGGATTATAAAGAAAAACACTACAACCCGTTCCTGGTCTCAAACGATTCTTTCCAAGACAAGAAACAGTTCATCAGAGACAACATCTTCGAAATCGGAGATGTTATGGGTAAAGCGATAAAGAATATTCAGGACCGCTACGCAATACTGCGTCCGCGCCTTAAGTTCAATCAGGGAATAATCGACAATATTATCGGAATGGGTCTTTCCGCATCCGCTCACAGAATTATACGCGGAGATAAAATGGATCTGAGTCTGAGAAATATGCTCGACGGAAGAATGAAGAGAGGGATGCCCCCCTCCTCAATTTGATTTTTCCGCCTCTTCTCTCTTCTTTCTGTCGTATTCCTCGAGTTCCGTGTACGCAATCTTTCCGACCTTTGTACGCGGGAGAGCATCGATGAATTCGAAGAGTTTCGGTACACCGTACGCTGCGATGTATTCCCTGCAGTGGGTGATGAGTTTCTGTTTGAGTTCTTCCGTTCCCTCTATTCCGGGTTCGAGAACAACGTACACTTTCACTCTCTGCTGCCTTACGGGATCGGGAACACCGATTGCGCATGATTCGACGACACCGGGGAATTTGTTGACAGCATCTTCGACCTGCGAAGGATAGATGTTGTAACCGGAACTGACGATGATTCTCTTGTACCTCTGTTTGAAGTACACGAAACCGTCCGAATCGATGGAACCTGCGTCACCTGTGTGAAGCCATGTCCTTCCGTCTGCGTGAACTCTCAGCGTCTTGGCTGTAAGTTCGGGGTCCTTTACGTATCCCATCATGACGTTCGGACCGCAGATACAGATTTCTCCTTCCTCTCCGTAGGGAAGTTCTTCTTCGGTACCGTATTTGACAATCTTGAAGAGAGTGTTCGGGAACGGAATTCCGATACTTCCTTCGTGATACTCGTTGATAGGAGTGATACATGCGGCGGTAACCGTTTCGGTTAATCCGTATCCTTCCCTTATGATTGTCTTACCGTTGTGAGTTTTGAGGAAGTTGTTGAAGTTCTCCCTTGTCTTCGACGGCAATGCGTCTCCTCCGGAGAATATTCCCTCAAGCGAAGACATATCGGCATCATTCATGATGTCAAGGCCGATCATCTTCTCAAAGAGTGTGGGAACACCCGCAATGTAGTTGGGGTGTTTCTTCTTGATGAGTTTTGCATAGGATTCCGGTGTGAACGTCGGAACCAATACGCACTTTCCTCCGAAAATCAGGAACGAATGGATTCCCACACCGAGTCCGAATCCGTGGAATATCGGCATAACGGAGAGAACGATGTATTCCCTCTCGGTGACGTATTTGATTGCTTTGTCTGAGTAGAAATCCTCAATGAAACACGGGATGCAGTAACTGATTGCAAGTGTTCCGTATGAAGTGAAATTAAGGTTGTTGTTTGAAAGGAGAATACCTTTCGATGCACTTGTGGTTCCTCCGCTGTAGAGGATACATGCGGGATCCTCGCCTTTTACATCCACAGGTTCGAAAGAATCGTCTTTCGAAAGAGCAAGGAATTCCTTCCAGCCCATAATGTAATCCTTTTTGGGGAAATCGGGTACCTTTCTTCCCAATGTAAGCGAATATCCGATTCCTTTGAGGAAACCCAATTCGTCTTTGATCGATGTTGTAACAATTTTGACAACCGAAGGCGTGTTGTCCTTCACTGCGATGAAATTGTTCACGAATGCATCCAATGTGAACACAAACTTCGAATCGGAATTGTTCAGGTAATGCTCGATTTCCTTCTTTGCGGAAAGCGGGTGGATGAGTGCGCAGATTGCTCCGCATTTTGAAGCTGCATAGAATAACTGAATCGCCTGAGGACAGTTGGGCATGCATACGAGGATACAGTCGCCCTTTCTGAGTCCCATAGCCTGAAGACACGATGCAGTGTGATCGATTTTCTTTAGGAATGAAGCGTAAGTGGTATTTCTGTCCTGGAATTCGTATGCGATGTTCTGAGGCACTCTTGTTGCAGCACCTCTTACCATCTCGTAGATGGATACCTTTGGGTAGTTGATATCCGGTGTTGTCTGCGTGGGATCATAGTATTTTATCCACGGCCTTGGGAATTCTTCCATCTTACACCTTCTGATTTTGGCCGACTAAACTTACACTTAATAAAAATATTACGCCTGTTAATTACGCTGGGAATGACAGGATAAAACAGATTAACGGAATAATACCGCTGTTGTATATGCCTCCGTTAAATACAATAAGGCGTAGGCAACCTATTTATCGAACGTTGCATTCCGTAAATCCGATGTGCGCGAACACCGTATCATCCAATGTATCCGTGCTCGATTTGATGTGCAAGGATAAGTATGCAGAGGCCAACAACCACAAACGTGCCAGAGACAACTTCAACAAGGAGTCCAAAAATTGGATTAACACACGTAACACCAACACTGAAAGAGCGAAAGAACTCTCCAAGAAAGGTGCGGAAGCGAAGGCCGAACGTGATGCGAACAATGCGAAAGTACGTGAGCTGAAGGAACTGCGCGATCAGATGCACGCAAAAGCCGCCGAATTAAGAGAAAAAGGCGGAGAAGAGTATGAGAACGCAAGAGCCGAAGGTAACAGATACCACGATGAAATGGCTGCGTTCGCATCGAAAGGACAGCTTGCGCATCAGGTAATGGTTCAGTGTTACGAGGATGCGGATGTTGCGAGAAAACTCTCGGAAATAGCGCATAAAAAATCCATTGAGTGCAGAGAAGCCGCGAATGCGGAACATGAGCTGTATATCAAAACACTCAAGGAGATCGAAGAACTGAAAAACAATCCCTTCGGTGATTTCGATTCAGAAAACGATGCGTGATGCGCCGTCGGGATTCACATCTTTTCTGATTAATTCCGGAACATCTCCGGCCATTCCGAAAAGACCGTTTGCGGATGCAATGCATCCGCGGACGTTCTCTATGGATGTAATTTTTTCCAGAGAAGAAGACAGTTCTTCCTGAGTTCCCTCTATTATCATGTTTCCGAGTGCCGTTGCACAGCAGTCGGCGAGAATTACATTATCTGAAATTACTGTGCAGATACTGCTCGTACCGAATGAGACAGACGGTCCGATTTTACCCGATGAAGAACATATGCCGAAGATACCGTCCTGAGGTTTTACCTTCAGAGCGATGTTTTTCATGACATCGTCTCCCGAATACAATCCCACGGAAATCTCACGGTCGATCTTCAGTGCGATATCTCCGCCGTTCTCGATAACGGCGAACGAAGCACCTGCTTCTGCCATACGTTCCACGGCATAGACCGCAACGGCTCCTGCCACACCCGCCATAGGCCCTACATCCGATAATTCCGATGCCTGGCACATACGGCGGATAAGCTGATTGTCATCCTTCGAAGGAGGATAGGGATCGTACGTAATCTTGAAGAAAGAATCCTCTGCAATCTTCGCGAGAATTATCTCTCTTGCCTCGAATATCGCGTCCTTCGCAGTCTTATGGTACTTCTCATCGGAGAGTACCGTGACTGCGGTTTCGCCTATCTCGAAGTGTATCGGCCTCATCATAACGTGAGTGTGACAGCTTTCGTCGAACACGCAGTGATACATCCGCCGCATGCAACGCATGTGTCAACATCAAGGTGTACTTCGAATGTCACGGGATCCAATTTGAATGATTTCGTGGGACATACGGAGACGCACGAACCGCAGTTGAAACATTTGTCCATGTCACGGGTGATGTGCTTGTCGAGTTCTTCGATTAAGATGTCATTCTTTCCGAAATCGGATACCGCTTTTGCGATTTTCTCCTCATCGCCTTTGAGTCTTACGATAAGGATGCCTCCGCTTCCCTCGATTTCCGCACGGAGAATAACCGGCTCGATATTGTATTCGGATACCAACTTGTATACGAGGGACTCCTCAACGGCGACCTCATCCGGGAATCTGATTTTGTATTTCCTGTCCATGGTATCATCTCTTCACTTTGAGAGGTTTGACGGTGCTCTTCTTGGGCATCATCCTCACAGGTGCGGTTAATTCAAACTCACCTTTCTCGATCCAATCTTTAAGCTGATTCGCAACCTTCCTCGCTCCGTAGTAGGATGAGAGAGAAGATGTTCTGATCTTACGTCCTTCATACTCGATGGAACCGGACCTGAGCTGTGCATAGTTGTACTGTCCCAGTGCGGGTCTCTTCTTGGAAGTTACGCTGTAATCGATCATGCTTGTGTAAATTTCCTCATCGGAAATTGCGGCACGTTTCACGACATCCGCATTCAGTGCGGGAATCGGAATTCCGACACCGATTGCAAGGGAGGTTCCGTATCCGTAGATATCGAGTCCGCGGACGTAGTTCCTGTCCATCTGCTTCATGTCACCGATAAGTGCCAGAGTCCTTGCTCCGGAAGCGGGGACACCGTTCTTCTCCGGTGCTTCGGTGTTAAACTGAGTTCCGTTCCATGAAACGTATCCTTCTCCTCCTCCGAGGAAGATGTGTGTTCCCACGCCGATGGTATCCATGTGCGGATCGTTGAGCAACGGAGATAACTGTCCCGCGGAACTGTATGTTGCATTCCTCATTCTCGGCAGGAGTTTGCCCATGTATGTGTGCAGTGTCCTGTCGGATGTGTTCGTTGCGAGGTTGTAATTCTGATAGCAGTTACGGGGGTTGAACATGTAACATTCGTTCAAATCGTCGATTGTGATGTACGTATCGATATCTTTTCTCACGTAACAGTCCGTACCGGGTCCCCACGCATGAAGATGGATTTTCTTCCCTGCAATCAAATCTTCAATGACATGGCCTCCTCCGTATCCTTCGGGACTCGGAGATTTGGATGTGGATGCAATGTAAGTATCAACGGCAGCCAATCCGCCGTATGCTTCCACATCGTTCATCAGAATGTTCGTCATTCTGATCGGAGGATCGGAATGACCGAAGTTGATAAAAGCACCCGAAGAACACATCGCACCGAAGGTTCCCGTGGTGATTACATCGACTTCCTCGGCAACCTTCTCGGCGCCTTTCTCTTTAACGAGGTCGATGATTTCTTCCGCTGTGTAAACGACAGCTTTACCCTGACGGATTTTCTCGTTTATCTCTTCATACGTCTTCGCCAACATATCCCCTCAGATCAGTCCTTTAACGTGGGCAAGCTCTGCGTTAAGAACGGAACCTCCCGCTCCCCCTCTGAGGGTGTTGTGTGAAAGTGCGAATATCTTGTAGAATTCGTCCTTCTTTCTTATTCTTCCGAGTGTGACCGCCATTCCCTTGGATCTTCCCGTTCCTCCGGCGAATACGTCGAATGCGGGCTGGGGACGGTTGTCCTCTTTCCTGACGATGATAGGCTGCTCGGGTGCCGAAGGCAGTTTGAGCTTCTGAGGCTCTCCTCTGAATTCCTCGAATGTTTTGATTACATCTTCAACGGAGGGTTCCTCATTCATGCTGAGTGTCAGTGATTCCAGGTGACCGTCTACAACAGGCACCCTGGCACAGTTTGCATAAACTTTGAAGTCTGCGAATTTGAACTGCTTGTCTTCATATTTTCCGAGCATTTTTGCGAGTTCGGACTCCATTTTCTCTTCTTCGCCTTTGATAAACGGTACAACGTTTCCTACCGCATCGAGGGAAGGAACTCCCGGGTATCCCGCACCGGAAAGTGCCTGATAAGTTGAGATAAAGACCTGTTTCAGTCCGTATTTCTGATTGAGTGCGGCCAAAGGTGCTGCTATTCCCGTTGAGGAACAGTTTGCGTTTGTGACGATGAAACCTCCGTTGGCGTAGGTGCTCTGATCTTTGATTGAATCAAGGTGCTGCGGATTCACTTCAGGAATAAGGATTGCGACATCCTTATCCATCCTGTGGGAACCTGCGTTTGTAAAGACACCGACACCTTTTCCGGCCAATTCCGTCTCGGTAGGTCCGGCAAGATCCGACGGTATACCGCTGAATGCGATTCTGCACTCCTTGGAAATCTTGTTCAGATCCATCGTTTCTATCCTCATGTCGAGTGTTTCGTCTTTGTAAACGTGATCCCTCACCTTGAGGACATCTCCCAATCTCTTTCCTTCGGACCTCTCCGAAGCGTAAAGACCCTCCATCTCAAAATAGGGGTGGTCCTCGAGCATTTCGATGAATCTCTGTCCGATCATTCCTGTTGCGCCTAAAACCGCGACTTTGATCTTACCCATTTGTCCGTCACCTTGGTTTCTGAATGTCAAATAGACACATCATATAGATAAAATGTGTTCAGACCGATTATACAGTCTGCTGGGTGCCATCTCGGGATCATTCGAAGTAATGATGCTGCCTCTCCTTCGATATCGCTAAGATGACCTCTGCGATCTGTTTTGCCTCATCTTCGCTGAGGCTGACCTCCTGACAGAGTTCGTGATATCTCTGAATGACTTCCTTCTCCTTCCTCTCGTCCCAGTAGCTCTGTCCGGACAGTTTCTTGGCTTTTGCCAATTCATCTGCGATTTCGAGACGTGTCGCTATTGATTCGATTATCTGCTGATCCATTTCCTTGATCATGTTTCTGAGTTCGGAAGTCGTCGGCAAGATGGTTCACCTGTTGTCCCTTAAAGGAAAACATATTAAAAGTTATTTTGGAACGGCTTATCCTTCGGAATTCGTGAAATATGTCCGAATTGTAAGGATTGCAAAATAACAGGGGCGGTTAAGCCCCTGAAATGAGTTTAACACGCGAAGTAACCGTGGGTCTTCAGCATACGTTTCTTGATCAGGTGTGCACCGAAGAAGTACACGCATGCAATAAACGGCATCCAAAGCAGCGCCCACAGAGGAATCTCAAGTCCGACACCGTCGGCGATGAGTTCCCACAGCGGACCCGTGAACGGTAAAACCGTACCGACTACGAGAGCGATGATTGTTGTCGCAACGAGAATCTTCGAAGACCAGGACTGGAAGAACGGTAACTTGTTGGTACGCACGATGTGGATTGCCCAAACCTGCATCCAATACTGCTCTATGCACCAGAGGGACTGGAAGAAAATCTCGTAGGATGTTCCCGAAAGATCGATTCTCTGAACGATTGCTTCGGTCATGTTTCCGGTAAATCCGTTGACTCCCGTTACGGTAATGCCTGCACATACAACGAACGTAATGAACAACCAGGTCATCACATCTGTAATCGGGCACATAGGCCCGTACCTGAACATGACATTCTTCAGGTTGACCGCATCCCATTTACGGGGTTCTCTGACGAATTCGTCTTCAACCTTATCCCACGGAATCACAAGACATGCAAAATCGTTGATTAAGTTGAAAATCAGAATCATCATCGCGCCCATAGGCGTGAAGTTGAAGAGAAGAGACGCAAGAATCAGTGAGAACATATATCCGAAGTTAATCGAACCGATCATCTTGACGTATTTGATTGTATTAACGTAGACTTTCCTTCCTTCGATTGCTCCGTCTTTGAGAATTCCGAGATCTTTCTCAAGAAGAATCATGTTTGCGGTATCCTTCGCAATATCCGTTCCCGTATCGACGGAGATACTCACATCGGCATTCTTCATGGCGATGACATCGTTGATACCGTCACCCATAAGTCCCACTGTGTGACCGTTCGCACGTAACGCAACGACAACACGTGATTTGTTATCCGGAGTCAATCTTACGAAGACATCGGTCTTCTCGACTTCTTCCTTGAGCTGCTCGTCGGTCATCTTGTCAATCTGCGGACCTGCAAGCATATTCTCCGTGGAGATGCCGATCTGATCCGCAACGTAGCGTGTAACGAATTCGTTATCACCTGTGAGGACTTTGGTTGTGATACCGTAGTCTTTGAGATCGATGATTGCAGTCTTTGCACTTTCTTTAACAGGATCGGTGAATACTACAAATCCGGTGAAGATCAAATCGCATTCATCCTCGACTGTGATTTCCTTTCCGTTCGGGACGTATTTGTATGCGATACCGAGTACACGCATACCTTTCTCGCTGTACCATTCGACGAGTCCCATAACATCGTTCTTGGTCTTATCGTCAAGAACCTGAATGTTTCTGTCTCCGTCAAGGTATCCCGTAGAAATGGAAAGAATCTCGGGAGTGGCACCTTTTGTTATGACAACGTTGACATCTTCATTCTGTTTGACGACAACGGTCGCTCTTCTCCTGAAGAAATCAAACGGAACATCGGCAACATACGGGTACTGATCCAACTCTTCGGTGAATCCGTATTCTTCCGCATATTCGTCTATTGCCCAGTCGATCTGATTTGTTGCCGATTTCAGATTTCTGCTGTTGAGTGCGGCAAACACTTCAACCATGTGACTGCTGTTACCGTGAACATCGTTGCAGTCCTTGACTGAAATCCTGTTTTCGGTAAGTGTTCCTGTTTTATCAGAACAGAGAACGTCCATCGCACCCAGGTTTTGGATAGAGGCGGCATCTTTTACGATAACTCTCTTCTTCGACATGTCGATGGAACCTTTCGCAAGATTTGTTGAGACAATGGTTGCCAACATTTCAGGCATAAGTCCGATTGCAAGTGTAACCGCAAACAGTGCCGCGGTCTTCACGACATCGAAAGTTTCTCCTCCGTTCATGAATCCCTTCACAAGCATGATGATAATCACGGGAGGAATCATGTACAGCATTAGTTTGATCAGAACTTTTGCGATTTCTTTGGAACCTTTGTCGTATGTGGTGGATGTCCTGCTCCTTGTCAGTTTCTCGGTCATCGATCCGAATATTGTGTCGTCACCTACGGTAACAACAATAGCTTCGGCGGAACCGCTGATGACATTGGAACCCATGAATGCCATGTTTGTACATCCGAGTGTGTTGTCGAAGTCTGCAATCGGTTTATCGGTCTTGGTGACTCCTCCGGATTCTCCGGTGAGTGCGGACTGATCCACCTTCAGATGATTCGACTTAAGAATTCTCACATCTGCGGGGACCATGTCTCCCGCGTCGAGAATTACAATATCTCCGACGACTAAATCGGCGGAGTCCACCTCGATTTCGACATCCTCACGGCGGAGGGTGATAATCGTGGTGACCATACTCACAAGTTTAGCTGCGGCGTTGCTGCTGCGGGTCTCTTGGATAAATGTCATCGCACCGCTCACTAAGATGAGGGTGGTCAGAATGATTAGGTAGCTGTAATCGATCTCTTCTCCCTCTATGATGGCGCATACGGGCCAGAGAATATCGATGGCTGTTAAAGCAATAATAAAGACGTTAACGAATGCGTGATACAGTCTTTTCAGAACCACGTGTTTGTTATGATTGGTAACCACATTGTCTCCGAATTTGATACGGGACGTGGTCACTTCTTCATTATAGTGCCCTTCGGGTCTGCTGTCCAATCCTTTCATCACGGTCTCTGCATCCGAGGACGCAGCGAATCTCATTCTGATATCCGGGTCAACTAAACCATTTACCACGAGAAAGTTCAATGACGTTTTACGTTTAAAGTTAGTCCTCAATCCTTCAAATAATAATTGAATGACTGGCACAGTATCTTTGTCTCTCACGGAACAATCATGTTTCGTTTGAGTCCCTTACAGCAATGCACAAATATGTACATCGCAATCACGTTTCATGGATATCTCACTGAGCGAATTCGACAGATTCCCTTCCCAGAAAGCGGTTGCATCTCTGATGCTTTCAAACGGTCTTTGTGTGAGGGACGGAAAGATCTTCTGCGGAGATATCGAAATCGGAGACTCCGCAATGGGACGTGCCGCGGGCGTAGACAGAAGAGCCGTGAGAGCCACCGTCGACAAAATCATGTCAACTCCGAAATTACTGTCGGTTTTTTCGAAATTAAGATCGATGGCGTTGTTATCCGATGTAGCACCCGAGATCGGATGCAGTGTTATCGAAATAGTTCCCAAAGATGCTTCGGAACCCGGAATTTTATCGGATATTACACAGGTAATCTTCGATGCGGGAATATCGATAAGACAGGCCGTTGTCGATGACAGAGGTGTGGGAAGCGAAGCACGTTTAATCGCCGTGTTAGACGGTCATCTCCCTCCGAGATTCATTCCTCTGCTCAAATCATGCCGCGGTGTGGAAAGTATTCTCATAAGATGAGACTTCATCCGATGAATAATCGTTCAATCCGTTCTTCCGTAACCAAGGTAAATATACCATTCGTCTGCATATTCTATACGTGAAGAAGGCAGTCAAGTACGGAATCATAGCTGTCGTAGTTGTACTACTGATAGTAATCGTCGCATTCGTGGGGGTGTATTATACGCGCATAGAAACAATGAATTCAATTCAGAAGATTACGTCATACGATGACGGATACAACATCTACAAAATGGATGTGAAATACGACTACAGTATCGACAACATCATCAATTACGGTATAACGGACGATCAGTCGATGGTCGATGCAATCACCAAAGAATGCATCCCTCTGATTCCCGTGCATATTAAGGCACCGGAATTCGGGTGTACCGCATTCACGATGCACGATACGGGTAACGGAACGATGATGGGACGCAGTTATGATTTTGCATTGGATACTTCGGCGATGATAGTGCACTGCAAACCGAAGAACGGTTACGAATCGGTCGCCTTCGCCGCTTTGGATAATGTATCGGCAAACAACATGGATTCTTTGGAATCCAAGTTCGCCGCACTTACAGCACCGTTCATCTGTCTCGACGGAATAAACGAGAAAGGTGTTTCGGTTGCGGTTCTTACGCTTGACAGCAAGCAAACCAATCAGAATACGGGAAAAGAGAAAATCTTCACATCATTGGCGATAAGATTGATTCTCGACCGCTGTGCGACTACACAGGAAGCGTACGAACTTCTGCAGAAATACGATATGTATGCTTCAAGCGGACGCGATTATCACTTCTACGTTACGGATGCTTCCGGAGACGGACGTATTTTCGAATATGATTTCAAAGACCCGGGCAGAAAACTGACCGTAACGAAGACAGATGTCGCCACAAACTTCTACGTAATGTACGAAGAATATGTGGAACCGTACAAGAAGAGCGAATACGGCCACGGAAAGGAACGTTACGATGCGGCCAAAGATGTTCTCGGTCTCAACAGTACGGAAACACACGACAATAACGAAAAACTCGCATGGGATGCCCTGAAGGCCGTTGCACAGGATCCGAAACCGGGAGACCCCACAAGCAACACGCAGTGGTCGATTGTCTACAACAACAAAGATCTGACTGCACATGTTGCGTTACGCCGCAACTGGGACGATGTCTATCTTTACGACTTGGAAGAAAACAGCCTTGTGAAAAGGGTTGAAACTGAGTGAGGGTGTAAACACCCTCACTCATCGTCTTTGTATTCTATCGCAGCATCAACCAAACCTAAGTGAAGCGGCGACGGCTTACAGGGACGCGATTTGAATTCCGGATGGAACTGGGAAGCCATGAAGTAAGGATGGTTTTCCAACTGTCCCACCTCCATAGTTTCTCCGTTCTCCGAACGTCCGACGAATTTCCATCCTGCTTCTTCGAATTTCGATATGTATGAAGGATTCACTTCGAATCTGTGTCTGTGTCTCTCGGAGATTTTCTTCTTTCCGTAGAGTTCGTACGCCTTAGAACCTTCATCCAAAACGGCTGTCTGAGCACCCAACCTCATTGTTGCACCCATATCCTGCACACCTTCCTGTTCGTGCATGAGGAAAATAACAGGATTTTTCGTGTTTTTATCGAATTCCGTACTGTTCGCATCCTTCAGACCGAGAACGTTTCTTGCAATCTCGATTGTCGCAATCTGGAATCCGAGACATACTCCGAGGAACGGAATCCTGTTTTCACGTGCGTAACGTGCGGCTTCGATCTTTCCTTCGACACCTCTGTTTCCGAATCCTCCGGGAATAAGTATTCCGTGTACTCCCGAAAGAATGGCTTCGGGAGAACCGTTGACCAACGTATCCGAATCGACGAACTTCACATTCACTTTGCATTTCCTCTCAGCCCCGGCATGTGTCAGTGCCTCGAGATGCGAAAGATAGGAATCCGCCAACGAAGTGTATTTTCCTACGACTGCAATAGTTACGTCCCTGACAGGATTGAGAACGTTTGAGAGAAATGACTCCCATTTCTTCATGTCCCTCTTTCCCGTCATAGGCGTGAGTTTCATCTTGTTGATTATCAGATCGGCTACGCCCTGTTTCTCAAGATTCAGCGGAACTTCGTAGATCGAACGTGCATCCGGCGTGGAGATTACTGCGTTACTGTCGACATCGCAGAACATTGCGATTTTGGCACGTGCCGCATCGCATATGGGTTGAGAACAGCGTCCGACGATGATATCGGGGTGAATTCCTATCGCCATCAGTTCCTTGACGGAATGCTGTGTGGGTTTTGTCTTCTCTTCACCGACGGAACCCATAATCGGGACAAGCGTAGTGTGAACGAAAAGTACATTCTCTTCTCTTCCCAAGTCCCTTCCGAGCTGTCTTGCGGCTTCGAGGAAAGGCATAGATTCCATGTCTCCGACGGTTCCGCCTAACTCAACGATAGTAACATCCGCACCGCTTTCCCTTGCTACGGTTGTGATTCTTCTTTTGATTTCATCCGTAATGTGAGGAATAATCTGAACGGTCTTTCCGAGATAGTTTCCGTGCCTTTCGTTCTCGATTACGGATTTGTACACTTTACCTGTAGTGATGTTGTGGTCGCTGTTGAGGTTGATGTCGAGAAATCTCTCATAGTTTCCTAAGTCAAGATCCACTTCTCCGCCGTCATCGAGTACGAACACTTCTCCGTGTTCGTAAGGATTCATTGTTCCCGCATCTATGTTCAGATACGGGTCGATCTTTATCATCGATACTTTGAGACCGCGTGACTTGAGCATACGTCCGATGGACGATGCCGTGATTCCTTTTCCGAGGCCCGATATTACTCCGCCGCTGACGAAAATCAATTTCATGTAATCAACGGGATTAGTACAACCATACAGTAGTAGATAAACTATTTGATTAGACATTTGTCTATTGAATCGTGAAATAATTAGATTTTATGAAAATTGGAAAAAATCATTGTCAGCAGGAATATCGACGGAATACAACCTTGCGATGATTGTGTCGTTGGGACATCGTTTTTTGCCGCACTAGGGTGCAAATCCGGGAGAGTTATTTGTACAGACTAACAGTGATAAAAATCGAAGGAAACCGTATGGCAACTAAATCGTTCTACCAAACAATGGCGATAGATACTCCGGAAGCAGGAGCTGACTTAGCAAAGGCTTTCAAACGTTATGATGAACACGGACCGTACATTCCCGGACCGACAAAGGGAACTACAAACAATCCCGAAATCTTAGAAAAACTAAGGAAAAACTGGAAATAAACAGATCATTCCGATTGATTTTGTGCCGATTGAAAATTAAAAAAGAAATGTTCCAGACAGGGGGATTTCCCCTGTCAGGCTTTCTTAAAAGTGTGATACTCGGACATAGCTTTGACACTGATGTCCTTGCCTCTCATCACTTTAATCGCAGCAACGGCCATCTTCGCACCGTTCGCGGTTGTCAGGAAAGGCATCTCCAACTCAACCGCGAGGCGTCTGAGCTGATATCCGTCTCTCACGGCACCGGACTTGTTCGACGGGGTGTTGATGATCATGTTGATCATTCCGCCTCTCATGTACTCCGTGGCCTGAGGCTTGTATTTCTCAGACAGTGTGAACACGGTCGTGGTCTGAATACCGTTCTTCCTGAGGAATGTCGAGGTTCCTTTTGTTGCGTAGATGTTGAATCCCATTTCGTAGAGATCTCTGACACAGTCCAACACCTTCGGCTTGTCGCCGTCGTTTACCGTGACGTAAACTCCGCCTTCCATCGGGAGGTTCGTACCTGCGGCGATTTCCGCTTTGTAACATGCGACATCGAGATTCTCGTCAATACCCATGACTTCACCCGTGGATTTCATCTCGGGTGTGAGAATCGAATCGACTCCGGGCAGTTTCAGGAACGGGAACACGGATTCTTTGATCGCATAGTGATCGATTGTTCTGTATTCGGTGGGAACACCCAATTCTTTCAGTGTCTTTCCGAGCATAATCTGCGTACCGATCTTTGCAAGAGGCACTCCCGTTGCTTTGGAGATAAACGGAACCGTACGTGACGCCCTCGGGTTGACTTCGATCATCCAAACCTGTTCATCCTTAACGGCCAACTGCAGGTTCATCATTCCTTTTACGTTAAGTGCCAGTGCGACTTTCTTCGATATGTCGACAACATCGTTGACAACCTTCTTGGAAAGTGTAATCGGCGGAAGAACCATCGTAGCGTCACCTGAGTGAACACCTGCGTATTCGATGTGTTCCATAATTCCTCCGACGTAAACATCGGTTCCGTCAGATACAGTATCCACATCCAATTCGATTGCTTCCGTGAGGTATTTGTCAATCAACACGGGGTGGTTCCTTGATACACGGACCGCGGTGTCGATGTATGTCTTGAGTTCTTCGGTGGAATAGAGAATCTCCATTCCGCGTCCTCCGAGAACGTATGACGGCCTGATCAAAACAGGATAGCCGATTCTCTCTGCGATTTCTTTGGCTTCCTCGAATGAATATCCGGTACCGGATTCCGGCTGCCTGATACCGAGATCGACCATAAGTTTGGAGAATCTCCTTCTGTCTTCGGCGACATCCATCATATCCGGAGTTGTTCCCAATACTTTGGTGCGTGTACCGGCAAGTGCTTTCTCGAGATCCATCGCGAGGTTGACACTTGTCTGTCCTCCGAACTGAACGATGACTCCGTCTGCGTCTTCTTTCTCTACGACGTTGAGAACATCTTCCAATGTAAGAGGCTCGAAATACAGGCGGTCCGAGATATCGAAATCTGTTGAAACCGTCTCGGGGTTGTTGTTGACGATAACCGCATCGACTCCCGCTTCCTGCAGTGCCATGACACTGTGTACGCAGCAGTAATCGAACTCGATTCCCTGTCCGATGCGTATCGGTCCGCCTCCGATGATTACGACACGTTTTTTGTTTTCATCATGTGTAGATTCGCAGGTGCTTCCGTATGTTGAATAGAAGTACGGTGTTTTGGCTTCGAATTCTGCGGCACAGGTATCGACCATCTTGTAGACGGGAACGATTCCTTCCTTCTTCCTCATCTCACGGACATCGAATTCACTCATGTTGGAGAACGATGCAATAACAGAATCGGGGAATCCCATAACCTTTGCTTTCTTGAGAAGAGCGGGTGTGAGTTTTTCCGTTTTGATTCTGTTCTCCATGTCGATGATGTTCTTTACTTTAAGTGTGAAGAAATTATCCCACTGGCACATGTCGGAGATTTCCTGCGGGTCGTGTCCTCTTCTGAGTGCCTCCGCAATTGCGAAGATACGCATATCGGTGGCGTGTTTCAGTTCGTCTTCTATCTCCGCGTCGGTCATATCCGGTGAGTTAAGATACGTTGAACCGATTTCCAGAGACCTGATTCCTTTCAGAAGGGCTTCCTCGAAGTTCCTTCCGATAGCCATTGTCTCTCCGGTGGATTTCATCTGAGTTCCGAGGTGTCTGTCGACTGTACGGAACTTATCGAAAGGCCATCTGGGTATTTTCACGACAACATAATCGATAGAAGGTTCGAATGCAGCGTATGTTGTACCTGTAACCTTGTTCGGGATCTCATCCAAAGTGTATCCCAATGCAATCTTTGCGGATACACGTGCAATCGGATATCCCGTAGCTTTGGATGCCAAAGCGGAAGATCTCGAAACACGGGGGTTAACTTCGATTAAACGGTATTCGCTGTTCTTGGGGTTGAAAGCAAACTGAACGTTACATCCTCCCTCAATACCCAGTTCACGGATGACTTTCAATGCCGAATTCCTCAGCATCTGATGGTCTTTATCGGAAATTGTAAGAATAGGTGCACAGACAATACTCTCACCTGTGTGGATACCCATCGCATCGAGGTTTTCCATAGTACAGATGATGATACAGTTGTCCTTGCTGTCCCTCATCACTTCGTATTCATACTCTTTCCATCCGAGAACGGATTCCTCAATCAGAACCTGGTGGATACGTGAATAGGAAAGACCGCGTGCGCAGATTTCCCTGAGTTCTTTCTCGTCGTAGGCGATACCTCCTCCGGTACCTCCGAGTGTGAATGCGGGACGGATAAGAACAGGGTAGCTTCCGATGTATTCCACGGCTTTGAGTGCTTCTTCTATCGAATTGACACTCATACTCTTCGGAACGGGCTCTCCGATACGCTGCATAGCTTCTTTGAACAGCTCACGGTCCTCGGATCTTGCGATTGCATCGGGCTGTGTTCCGAGAAGAGTTACACCGTATTTGTCGAGGATACCTTTTTCAGCCAATTCGGAACAGATGTTCAGTGCGGTCTGTCCTCCCATTCCTGCGAGAATACCGTCGACACCTTCCTTGGCAATAATCTTCTCAATAATATCTGCCTGAAGAGGTTCCACATAAACGCTGTCCGCCATTTCGACATCTGTCTGAATCGTAGCGGGATTTGAGTTGACCAATACGGTCTTGTAACCCTCTTCCCTGACGGACTTACAGGCCTGAGAACCTGAGAAATCGAATTCCGCAGCCTGACCGATTACGATAGGTCCGGAACCGATGATCATGATTTTCTTGTAATCCTTCTTCACTGTTTCGCCTCCAGGACCATTTTCTTGAATTTGTCAAATAATGTAGTGGTATCATCCGGTCCGGGCGCAGCCTCGGGGTGATACTGACATGTGAATATCGGTAAATCTCTGTGTCTGACACCTTCGACGGTACCGTCGTTGACGTTGACCTGATCTACAACCAATCCCGTTCCGTCGAGACTTTCGTCGTCAACGGCGTATCCGTGGTTCTGGGATGTGATGTAAACTCTTCCGTTATACTTCACGGGCTGGTTGGAACCTCTGTGACCGAATTTCATCTTGTAGGTGTTACCGCCCATTGCGAGTCCGATAAGCTGACTTCCGAAACAGATTCCGGCCATCGGCATTACGGATGAAAGATCTTTGATTGTCTTTACCGTAGTATCTTTCAGTGCGGGATGTGCCGGATCTCCGGGTCCGTTTGTAATCATCACACCTTTCACTCCCGAATCGATGATAACCTGTGCGGGTGTATCATAAGGGAAAATTTCAAGATCGAACCTTCTCGACAGCTGATCCAGAATCTTCTTCTTCGTACCGCAGTCAATGATTCCCACGGTCACGCCCATTCCGTTGTCTACGTGTTTCACTGTCTTCGTGCACACTTCGGCAACAAGATTATCCGCCATAGGAGATTTCATCGTCCTGAGTTCTTTGAGTGTTTCTTCGATCTTCGAAGCATCGTTGATGATTGCTCCTTTGAACGCACCCTGCTGACGGATTTTGACAACCAATGCCCTTGTATCGATTCCCGAAATAGCGGGAATCTTGTGTGCTTTGAGATAATCCGCAAGAGGTTCTCCTCCGTATGCTTTCGAAGGATATTCACAGTATTCCGATACAACAACACCGCGTACGTGGACTGAATCCGACTGCTCGAATTCTTTCCTTATGCCGTAGTTACCTATCAGAGGATAGGTGAAGATGAGAATCTGTCCGCGGAACGAAGGATCGGTCAATCCTTCCTGATAACCGCACATACCTGTGGTGAAAACGACTTCGCCGTATCCGGAAGAATCGTATCCGAACGATTCTCCTTCCATTACGGTTCCGTCCTCGAGAAGCAAGTAACTGGTTGCCATCGCAGAATAGGATGGGTGATAGGTATATAATAACAACTCAGCCTTTCTGTAATTTACAAGACTTTTTATGTAAAAATAAAACATTATTTTGATTTTTTATATGTTCATAAAACACAAATTACGAATAATAAACTTTTTTAGGTTTCGGATTGTGTCTGCATAAAATACAATAACGAAAGGAGTATAGGGGTTGATATGCGCATACTCGGACAGAATCCGGCCGACAACAGCATGAGCATCCGCCTTGAAACGGATGACGACAGTTGGCATCTTTACAACGTAGTGGAAGTAGGAGATTTGGTTACCGCTTCGACTACGAGAAGAGAAGAGAAATCCGCCGATAAGATCAACAACGAGCGCATGGAAAAGAAGAGAATGACTCTCGGTGTGCGCATCGAGAAGATTGAATTTTCCGAAGATGATCTGAGAATTAAGTTACTGGGTGTGATTGAGAAAGGCCCCCAGGATATCGGGCAGCATCACACTCTGCTGATTGAAGTGGGAGACAATCTTACAATTTCCAAGAAAAAATGGAAAGAATCTCAGATCGAAAGAATGCACCGTGCGGTGGAAGATACAGCAAAACCGAAGATTGTCTTTGTTTCCCTGGATCAGGATGAAGCAACGATTGCGGTAATGAGGCAGTACGGTCTGAAAGAGATTGCAACCGTACGTTCTTCGAGAAGCGGAAAGCAGTACGATACGAAAGATACCGGAGACTATCACGGCGATATTGTATCAAAACTGAAACAGATAGTCGAGAAGGATATGCCTTTGGTGCTTCTCGGAACGGGATTTGAGAAAGAATCGCTTGCGGACGATATCAAACAGAAGTATTCCGATACATTTCAGAAAGTGTTCGTTTACCATACGGGACAGAGCGGAATGCAGGGAATTAACGAGTTAATGAAGAAAGGTCTCGGTTCCGATTTACTGAGAAACTCAAGAATGGGTATCGAGATGGAAGCCGTTGAAAAACTGATGGAACAGATTGCGAAAGACGGTTTGGCTACTTACGGTACCGAAGAAGTAAGAAATGCGGCTTTGGCGGGTGCTGTTGAGACGCTACTGATTGTCGATTCCAAATTACGCGACGGAGATTACGACGATATGATAAGATCCACGGAATCTCAGAAAGGAAGTGTCATTGTAGTTTCGGAACAGCATGATGCGGGAAAAGAACTCAATTCTCTCGGCGGATTTGCGGCGATACTCCGTTATAAGCTGTCCTGACCGTTCCATTCGTCATAGAATTCTTTCAGGAAGTTTTCCATGAAAATATGACGGTGTTCCGCGATGCGTTTTCCTTCGGAAGTGTTCATCATATCCTTCAGAAGGAGTAGTTTCTCGTAGAAATGATTGATTGTTGTTCCTTGATTTCTGAAGTATTCGTCTTCGGACATACCGTCTTTGAAAGATTCGTCAGGATCGTACATCTTTCTTCCCGCTTTTCCGCCGTAAGCGAATGCTCTTCCGATGCCTACGGCACCGATTGCGTCAAGTCTGTCTGCATCCTGAACGATCTTTCCTTCCAACGTGTCGGGAATGACGGAATCCTTCCCTTTGAATGAGATTTGAGAGATGATTTTGACGACTTTTTCCTGTGTTTCTGAATCGATATCATGTTCGGACATGATATTTCTCGCATTTTGGTAATTTACGGAATCAAAGAGCTTCCTGTCATCGGCATCGTGGAGAAGAGATGCCAATCTTATTACGTTGATATCTCCGCCTTCCTTCTTCTGTATCGTTACGGACATGTCATGCACTCTCTTTGTGTGAAATATGTCATGTCCGCTGCTGTCGCCTGTGAAAAGACCGGCGACTGCACGTTCGATTGATTCGAATGTATTTTCATCAATCATCAGAAAGCCTTCGGATAGG
>CAZDCU010000012.1:0-43802 GCA_964504055.1 uncultured Methanomassiliicoccales archaeon | reverse complement strand
AAGCAGATCACAATGCAACAAGAGTTAAATATATGGGCAATATTGGGTTGCCCAGAGGAAATCATATGGCACGCTTCAAAGAGGCTGAGGGCAGATTACTGGACAAAACTGTCTGCATGAACTGCTACGCTACCAACCCCAAGAACGCGACAAAATGTCGCAAATGTGGATACAGCAACCTCAGGCCTAAAGCAAAAGAGAGCAGGAAGCAGTGATCTTCCTGTTTTTTCCGGCCTTTCGGCCTTTATTCTTAGACCGTCAGCCTGTGCGGTGAAAACCGCACAGATTGACGTCGGATTACAATTTTTTTCCGACTTAGGTCATAGATTTTATACTTAGACATAATGGGTCAGTTAATGACTTTTCATCCCGGGGGGAGAACTGGATGAAGGCGCTGATAGTTGACGATAACATTGCGATTCAAGAGATACTTTCCGAGATCCTGTCTTCGGAGGGATGGACCACCGAACAGACAGGGGACATCGACGATGCAATCGCAAAACTCGATTCTTACAATCCGGATTTACTTGTTCTTGATTCAAGGGTCAACGGTCTGAGAACATTCAGAATGTTGGATGAGATTGACGAAGGAAGCGAAATCCGTGTGATTATTCTCTGTAAGAACGGAGAAATGATTCCCAAAGACAACCCGAACGTCATCGGAATCATAACCAAACCGTTCAGAAGTTCCGACATCTTATCATGTGTACGCGAAGCAGGTCTGAAGGGAACGGATAAGAGCGTTTCCAAAGGCTTTATGCGCAAATTCTTCCCCAAGAGTAACTCCGACAGTCAGGAAAACACATCTGTACAGAAACAGGATGTCAGGTTCGGTCATTCATATTATGTCGTAGAAGACGAACCCGAACTCGTTTACGAAGCGGGACGCAGTCTTTCAGGTACATGTCAGCTGCTTGTAGTCACTTCCGGAAGGACAAAAGCCGTCAACGACAGATTCAAGGATCTCAACGTCAAAGTTATCGGTCTTTCCACGAAGGCAAAAGTAGGATATCTCGAGATGTCGAAACTCGGCACTCTGATGAATACCGTGATGAAATTCATCGATGAGAACGACAGGCCCGTCGTAATGATCGACGGAATGGCCCAGTTGATTAACGTCAACGGCGTAAATGCCGTTATGACGATGGTACACCAGTTAATTTCCTCAAAAGTTACTGTAATCGTATCCGTAGAGGAAGATTTCATGTCCGAGAAGGACACAGAAGTCATGCGCAGCATGATGGAAGAATACACTAAATGCGGTGAGACAAATGGCGAAAATTGAGGCAGTATGGGCAAGAGAAGTCCTTGACTCAAGGGGTAATCCCACAGTCGAGGCGGAAATTACGGTCGCAGGCCACAAGATAAGGGCGATTGCACCTTCCGGTGCATCTACCGGTTCCTGGGAGGCACACGAACTCCGTGACGGTGACGGAAGGTTCGGAGGCAAAGGTGTTCTGAAAGCCGTCTCCAACGTACGTAACGACATCGCCAAAGCAATCATCGGAATGGATCCAACAGATCAGCGTGCAGTCGACACCGCAATGATCGAAGCCGACGGTACCGAGAATAAGAAAAGATTGGGTGCAAACGCAATCATCGCAACATCCCTCGCAGTTGCCAAAGCAGGTGCGGCGGTTGAAGGCGTACCTCTCTATCAGCACATCGGAGACAACGGAGTCACACTCCCCGTTCCCATGCTGAACATCATCAACGGAGGTAAACACGCCGGAGGTAACCTGAAGATTCAGGAATTCATGATTATTCCCGCAGGAGCGAAATCATTCTCCGAGTGTCTCAGGATGTCCTCGGAAGTTTACATGTCACTCAAATCCATTCTCAAGAAGAAATACGGTGTAGGAGCAATCAACCTCGGTGACGAGGGAGGATTCGCACCCCCGCTCAACACTTCCGCAGAAGCATTGGAGACAATTATGAGTGCGGTTTCCGCAGCGGGATACACACCCGGTAAGGATGTCTTCATGGCTCTCGACGCAGCATCGAGTGAATTCTACGACAACGGAATCTATGACGTGGACGGAATGAAACTCAGCGCAGGCGAGTTGGCAGATCACTACAGAAAGCTTACAGAAACATATCCTCTCATCAGTATTGAGGATCCGTTCTTCGAGGATGATTTCGAGACAACCGCAGAGCTCACAAAGAAAATCGGTTCCGATGTACAGATTGTCGGAGACGATCTCTTCGTAACCAACACCAAGAGGCTCTCCAAAGGAATCGCCGCAGGTGCGGCAAACGCTCTTCTCCTGAAGGTCAATCAGATCGGTACCGTCACGGAAGCCGGAGATGCAGCGCAGATGAGTTTCGACAACGGTTACTCCGTTGTTGTCTCACACCGTTCCGGTGAATCCGAAGATGTCAGCATTGCAGATCTCTCCGTAGGATGGGGATCCGGTCAGATTAAGACCGGTGCACCTGCACGCGGTGAGCGTACCGCAAAGTACAACCAGCTCCTCAGAATCGAAGAAGAACTCGGTTCCAAGGCAGTTTTCCTCGGTAAAAAAGCCTTCACATTGTGAGTTTAAAAAGGGGTTATAAACCCCTTTTAAACCCGTTTTTTCAGTATTTATACGACCCGTTTTCAACCCCTGCATTTCCACTGGAAAACGTCGCATATAGACACACTCCGATATGCATATCATAGATGTTATTTCTGCGATTGAACTGCGGTTTATGCAGTAATTCTTCGATTATCGGATTTCCGGAAAAACACGGTAATTTGTGCCGAAAATACCCATTTTTTGGTACTTTTTCATCGATTTTCGGCCGTTTATATAGGGTTTAGATGCAAAAATGACTGATTTTGAGATTAACGATGTTATCTTAACCCGGGTTATTAAGGGCGTTATGGATACCCTTATATGCTGTATACAGGATGAGGAAGGCTGTGTGTGGGATTGGCTTTTCTGACAGCCAAATCTCTGCAGTGGAATCAAGGGTTGTATCATGGACACGAAGAGAACTTTCCGTCAAATTTCCGGTGATACGGCCACAGTCTTTTCGGTGCCCGGAATCGGCCGCACTAAGTCCATCTACTGCAAATGCGGAAACATCATCAGGATGGACTCCGCACAGGTAAACATCAAGCTAGCATTGGGCAAAGAATTGGAATGCCCCAGATGCCGCAACGAACGCATCTCCAAAGATATCGACGAAATCGAGATGCACTTCAGAGGCGAAGAACAGATAGAAGAGTGCTGATGCACTCATTTCTTGGATCTGCTCGGGCATGATGTGTTTATGCATTCTTCGTAGTCGCCGAACGCAATAATCGGTGCACCGCAAAGCTCGCATTCTTTACCCGTAGAACTTACGACTCCCTTAGGTCTGAGAGGATATGTCTGATTGCATTCGGGCCATGAGGAACATCCCGCAAAGCGTTTTCCCGCTTTGGAATACATTACTCTTATCGTACCCTTACCGCAGGTCGGACATTTTCCGAGATTGGTCTTGGATGTGTTGCTCTCACACTTAGGATCGATACAGACAGTCTGCGGGGGAACTCCTTTTCTGATAACTTTCAGTTGAGGAAGTCCGCACACTTCGCATTTTGTTTCCACTGTCTGAATCAGTGCACTTCTCGGAAGAGGATACGCACATTTGCATTCGGGGTAACCGTCGCATCCGATGAAGTTGCCGTTTCTTGATCTTTTAATCGTCATATTGTTTCCGCAGTGGGGACAGACACCGATGAACTGCTGAGATCTCAGTGCAGTTCTGATTTCCTCTCCGATGGCATCTTTCTGCTTCTCAATCGTAGATGCCGCAGTGTACAGCATCTTCTGCGATTCTTCCACTACGTCGGATAACATCTTCTCTCCGCTGCTGATTTTCAGCATATCCGCTTCGAGCTTCGATGTCATATCCGGTTCCGCAATACCTCCGCCGTGCTTCTCCAATGATTTGGTAAGCGCAATACCGCTCGCGGTAGGTGTCATGTAGTTGCCCTGAACGTAATTTCTTGAGTACAGTTTACCGATGATGTCATGTCTCGTAGATTTCGTACCGAGACCCAGTCTGTCCATTTCCTGGATAAGCGAACCCTGGTTGTATCTGTACGGAGGTTTTGTTTCCCCCTCATCCATCGCCATGGATCTTATGTCAATCTCATCACCGACATTCAGCTTGGGGATGTGCGTATTGGTGACTGTCATGTACTTCTTCCAATACTTCTTCCATCCCTCTTTCTTGAGAACGTAACCTTCTGCGTTGAATTTCTCGCCGTTTACGTCAACAGAACATTTTGTAATCTCTGCCTCCGCATTAGGTCCGAGTGTTGCCAAAAATCTCCTTACAATGAGTTCGTAAAGCTTCCATTTGTCACCCTTCATCTTATCCGATGTAGCTGCAGCCGTAGGATAGATAGGCGGATGGTCTGTTGTTCTTCTCTTACCTCTTGACGGAACAATCGTTTCCTGTGCGAGAATTTCTTCGGCTTCTTTTTTGAAGTCGGATTCTTTCAGTTTCTCGAGAACACTCCTGATTCCGAGACTTCTGGGATATTCTGTGTTCTCGGTACGGGGGTATGAGATGTATCCTCCTGTGTAGAGGTCTTCGGCCAATTTCATTGCCGTTGCCGGAGGAATGCCGATCTTGTTTGCCTCAACCTGCATCGCAGTTGTATCGAAAGGTGCGGGCCTGAATTCCTCTTTCATGGAACAGTCGAAGGAACTCACCGTTCCGGTCTTTGCGTCTTTGCATTTAGCAAGAACGGCATCGGCTTTCTCTTTCTCCCAGAAAGGATCTTCCTCATGTGTTCCTTTGAACGCAAGCATTCCGAACTTTCCGATCACTTTCCAATACGGAACGGGAACGAATTTGGAGATTTCCTCATTCCTGTCCACCAATAACTTGAGAGTAGGGCTCTGAACCCTTCCCACGGACATGAAGTTCTTACCGACCTGTCCCGCAGATAAGGAGATTAACCTTGTAAGTACGGCACCCCACGATAAATCGACAATCTGTCTTGCTTCTGCGGCATTCGCGAGGCGTTCGTCCGGAAGTACGAGATTTGCAAATGCATTCTCAACTTCCAATTTAGTCAGAGCACTGAATTTCGCCCTCTTTACTTTGGACATGTCAGCGCCTGCGGCAACGACAGTCTCCATACCGATGAGCTCTCCTTCCCTGTCAAAATCGGTAGCGATGATGATTTCATCGGCGGAATCCATGAGACTTTTAATCGTATTCAGAATGCTCTTGACACGTATCGTCTTAACCTGAGGCGCATACACCAAATCAACGGGAGAACTTGCGCTCCAGTCGTTGTACTGCTCAGGATAATCCAATTCGATGATGTGACCTCTGAGACTGACCACGTCGTATTCGTCTCCGTTGTTTACGAAGGAAATAACGGTCACTCCGCCGTTGCTTTTGGAGTGCGATTTGCCGTCCGAAAGTATAGTGGATATCCTCCTTGCGGCATTGGCCTTCTCGGTGATCACAAGTTTCTTCATTGAGCCAGATATTTATATTATAATTATAAATAATATGTGGGAACGGAATTCACGTATATTCCCACGTTAAATCTTATTTAGAGAATATTCAATTCCCCGACCGATGACCGTCACCGACGATGCAATCGAATATCTCAGAGGGAGAGAAGGAATTCTCGAAGCATTCCTTATGGATGACGGTATGTCGGAGATAATTCTCAACGAAGAGAAAAGTACCAAATCAATGACTCAGATGGATGTCGTTAACGAAGCATACGATGACGTTATGCTCAGAAAACACAGGATTGCAATCATCGTTGACAACCATACTTTCAGACTTGATAAGAAGGATTACGCAGTCGTTCTTATGGTGAATACCAAAGGAGATGTTGTCGGAAGATCTCTGAGGGAGGACGAAATCGAAGAATACCGTCCGAGGGATGACGTAGTGTGGATGTCAAAAGACTTCGTTATGTTCTTAGGCAGTGAGTTCGACGGAGGAGAGAGATTCATCATTCCCGCAACGCCCACACCTATTTTGGAACCCGTCAAAGGGTGCAAAAACGCACTGATGGCACACCCGTGTACCACATCGGATATGATTCTCAAAAATTCCGTTAATTTCGATCTGAGAAGAAAAGCATCGACCGTTATAATCGGCTTCGATGAAGAATGATATTCGGAAACATTTCCGCCGTGCTTTCGGTGAATCGGATGGATAGTTGTATATCCGATACCTCCGTACGACGGATTATGGATGCATCTTCGGAACTCGGAAAGGCTCTGACGGAAGTCATAAGAGAAATGGTTGAAGGTAAGGATATCGCAGTTGCTTTCTCGGGAGGGCTCGACTGCGGTATAGTAGCCGCTATAGCCAAAGATTACGCCAAATCCATTCACCTCTATACCGCAGGTGTCCAAGACGCATATGACGTAAACGAATCCTCGGGATTATCAAAGATCCTGGGAATCGATTGGAGTCACATTCTCATTTCCGAAGAAGATCTCGAAGACAACATCAAAGAAATGATAAAAATCACCGGTACGGTGAATCCCATTACGTTATCATTTGAGATTCCTTTGTTTTACGTATCAAAAAACGTTCCCGAAGAAATCATAATCGGAGGACAGGGTGCGGATGAATTATTCGCGGGATATTCCAAGTACATCGGATTGTCCGAAGAGGAATTCAGGGATCAGAGAGATGCGGACATGGCTTCCCTTCTTACGAGAACGTTAAAACATGAATCTCTCGTAGGAAAACACTTCGGAAAGACCGTTCTGTATCCTTATTTGGATTCTCGTGTAACTGACGTAGTAAACAGAATGGACATGAAGGATCTCATGCCCGGAGATGTCAGGAAACGCTGTCTGAGAGAAGTAGCGGAAGAAATCGGTCAGCCCGAAGTCGCAGCCAAGAAGAAGAAAGCCGCACAGTACGGTTCCGGTGCGATGAATCTTTTCAGAAAGATCGCAAAGAAGAAAGGTGTCACCGTCAATCAGATGATAACGGGATGGTCCGATGAATAAGGACGAAATGATGTCCTGGTTTTACGGTCTGGGTATGCACGGTATCAGACTCGGATTGGACACAACCTCGGAATTGATGAACAGGTTGGGAAATCCTCAGAACGATATCAAAACAATCCACATTGCAGGTACGGACGGTAAAGGTTCCACGTCTGCGATGATCGAATCGATCTTAAGAGAATCGGGTCTGAAAACAGGACTGTACACATCGCCGCATATTCTGGAATTCAACGAAAGAATAAGAGTAAACGGAGTGTCAATCCCGGATGATGTTTTGGAAGGGTATGTGAAAACTGTAAGAAAACACATCGAGGACATGAAATCCGAAGGGATTCAGTGTACATTCTTCGAAGCTGCAACGGCGATAGCGTTCCTTTACTTCAGAGACGTGAAAACAGATTATGCTGTGATAGAAGTGGGAATGGGAGGAAGATTCGATGCTACAAACATCATCACTCCCGAGGTTTCCGTTATCACAAATATAAGTTTAGAACACAGAGAATATCTCGGGGATACCGTTGAAAAGATAGCCTTTGAAAAAGCGGGAATAATCAAGAAAGGCGTTCCTGTTGTCACCGTCAACAAATCTCCGGCTATCGATGTAATCAGAAAAACCGCCGAAGATGTCGGTGCCGAAGTTATCATACCCAGCACAGTCGAAATAATATCAACGGACAGGACTTCTACCGTAATCTCCTACAATAACGAAAAGTACACAGTCGGATTGGTCGGAGAGCATCAGGCACGTAACGCAGTATCCGCAATAGAAGCGGTACGTCATATTAATTATAAGATTACGGAAGAAAACATACACAGAGGTCTCGAGAAAGTATATTGGCCGTGCAGACTGCAGTGGTTCCCCGAAGAGAATCTGATTATCGATGTTTCTCACACGGCGGAAGGAAGCAAAGTATCGTTTGAAACCGTAAAAAAACTCTACGGAAAGGTCACCGTCGTATTCGGAATTCTCGGTGACAAGGATATAGAAACGATTGCACACAATCTTTCAGCAATCGCATCAAAAGTCATTGTAACAATTCCCGATTCGGAAAGAGCCGCATCCCCGGACACTGTCATCGATGCGGTAAAGAAATACACTTCCGACGTATCTTTCACCCAGAACGTCGGAGACGCAATATCCGAAGCGATGAAAACACGTAACAGTGAAACGGTATTGGTCACAGGATCTTTATTCATGGCGGAAGGAGCGATGAGATGGCTGAAAAGGACATCTGTTGGATATTAGATACGCTTTCAAAGGAATACGGCGACGGTGCGTATCCGGGACGTTCGTCCGAAGGACTCAATCCCGAATGGCCTGCCGATCCTTTTCATATATTGATAGCAACAATACTGTCCCAGAGAACCCGTGATGACAACACAAGAAAAGCATCCGACAGTCTTTTCAGATTATACAACTCAATCGACGAACTCGCCGAAGCGGATGTAAACAAAGTAATCAACGCAGTCAAACCCGCAGGATTTCCCAAACAGAAAGGCGAAGCCATCGTGAAATGCTGTAAGATGTTACGTGACGAATACAACGGCAAAGTGCCGGAAGATACCGACGAATTACTCAAATTACCGATGGTAGGAAGAAAGACCGCAGCATGTGTCAGATCCTACGCAATGAACATCCCTTCGGTATGTGTGGATACACACGTTCACAGGATTTCCAATCTTATGGGATTGGTTCACACCAAAGATCCCACGGAAACTGAGTTCGAACTTATGCGCATCACACCCGAAAACAGATGGAACGACATCAACCGCTACATCGTACGCCACGGTCAGAAAGTCTGTCTTCCCAACAAACACAGATGCTCCGAATGCTCTGTCAGGTCGATGTGCGATTCCTGCACGATACCTTATTAACGGCGATTCCGTTGTCCGTCCCGATGCATGAAGTGTCTGTCGTGTCGGATATCGTCTCTGCGATTCTGAAGGAATTGGAGAGATACAATGCGAGCAGTGTGGAAGAGGTCACGCTCGTGATCGGTGACATGACGAGTCTCGGCGAAGAGCAGATGCAGTTCGCCTACGAGATAGTCACCAAGGACACGTTACTCGAAGGTTCCAAGTTAATCATCGAGAAGGAAGCGGTGGCTGTAGAATGTACGGAATGCGGTTACAAAGGTCCCGTAAACAATATCCAAAGCGATTACGACGGACACTCGATACCGATTCTTTCCTGCCCCGAATGCGGAGGCAGAGTGAAAGTCACAGCGGGACAGACATGCAGTGTCAGAAATCTGAGAATAGTGGAGGCGGACGATGTTCAGATACAGGGATGAAGCAACGGCAAAGAAAATCTTGGATAAGATACGCGATATGAATGTAAATTACACATTCATGCACGTCTGCGGTACCCATCAGGACACCATCGTACGTTTCGGACTCGAGGAAATGCTTAACGATGTCGGAGTTGAAATCCGCCAGGGTCCCGGATGCCCTGTCTGTGTTACAACAAGCAGTGAGATTGCCGATGCAATCACATTGGCGAGGAACGGCGTAACAATCTGCGCATTCGGAGACATGATGAGAGTCCCCACAACAATCGGAACACTCAACGATACAAGATCCGAAGGCGCGGACGTAAGAATCGTTTATTCTATCGAAGACGCGGTAAGGATGGCCAAAGAGCAGACGAAGCCTTTGGTGTTTGTTGCCGTAGGTTTCGAAACCACTGCACCGTCTACGTGTGTTCCTCTTCAGAAAGAACTTCCCGATAACTTCAGCATTTACAGCTGTCACAGGATCTGTCCTCCGATTCTGGAAGCTATTTTCGATATGGGTGAGACAAAAGTCCAGGGATTAATCGATCCCGGGCACGTTGCCGTTATTACGGGAACGAAGATGTTCGAACCCTTCGCGGAAAAATACCACATGCCTCAGGTAGTCGCAGGTTTCGAGCCTTTGGATATTCTCATGTCGACCTATATGCTCTGTAAGCAGTTGAAAGAGGGAAGATGCGAAGTAGAGAACGAATACACAAGACTCGTAAGGCCCGAAGGAAACCCCAAGGCAATGAAGCTCATGGAAGACACCTTCGATCCCGTCGACAGAGCATGGAGAGGATTCCCCGTTATCAAAAAGAGTGCGCTGGCACTCAAGAAGAAGTACGAGGCTTACGATGCAACCAAAGTGCACGAAGATATTCTCAAGACTACTCCTTATGTCGAACCCGAAGCGAAAGGATGCAGATGCGGAGAAGTTCTGAGAGGACTCATCCGTTCCGAGGAATGTCCTATGTTCGGAAGAGCCTGCAAACCCACGAGTCCCTCCGGACCGTGTATGGTGTCCGCCGAAGGTAACTGCAACATTGCGTACCGCCTCGGAAGCAAGAGGGTGTGAACGATGGGAGTCGCAGGTCCAAGCGGATTGCTCAGGCCGGATACGGTCAACGGTACGGACAAGAAGGTATTGGTTATCACCAACGATTCAACCGTTTTCCTCAGCAACGGATTTGTCAGTGCTTATGATATGTTCGGCGGAAGATGTACCGAAGTGAAGAATCTCTACGACCGTCTGTCTAAGATCACGGGAACATCGTTCGGTATCATCTCAGGTAAGTTCGGTTTCATTCCTTCCAACTATGTTGTAATGAAGTACAGCTTCGTGCCTTCATGCAAAGCGGATTATGAGAAACTTCAGGAAGAGAAAGACTTCGTAGGAAGTATCCGTCTTCTTGTGCAGCCTTTTGATAAAATCATCGTATGTGTTCCGAAGGATATGTTCGCAATGCTCATGCCCGTACTCCCGGCAGAGAGAGTTATCGCGGTAACGAATGAAATCTACAGAAAAGACTGCGAGATGCGCGGATGGTCGTTCTATCTCAGAAACGGTGCACGTGTCGGCAATGAGAATGCGGATGCTATCGTTGAAGAGATTAAGAAATTGGTCGCCTGATTATCTCTTCAGTGCTTTCGCCTTGATTTTCATTTCATCCGATACGCGGAATGAATCTCTGATTTTTCCGATGAGCATGTTGAAAGTCTCATTGTCCAGATGATTCTCTCCGCACATGTATGCGTATGTTTTATCGGGAAATACCGCGAAGCATTCCGCAAGAGCCCATGCGGCGGCCATTTTGAAGTAGTAGCCTTCGTGGTGATGCGAGTCTAATAATCCGATGATTTCATCGACGTGTTCCTCATCTACGAAATGTACCAGCATCATAACCGCAGAGTAACGCATTTTGAATTCTTCGCCTGTTTCGAGATACGGAAGAATGAAGTTCCAGACTCTTTTTCTGTCATCGCCTTTCGGTTTCCACGTACCGCAGAATGAATCGCATACAGACCAATTGTCGATTAAAGGAATAAATTCAGAGAACTGTTCCAAACGTGTATCGATATCGATCTTTGCGTAGGATATCACGAATCCCCTCAGAACATAATCCTCAAAGTGATGCGGTTCCCATGTTCCGACATATTCTTTCCAGCATCCTTCGGAAACTATCCTCTTAGCCAGCTGCCTTAATTTCGGCATTCTGACACCTAAGACATCGTTCCTTCCGGGAATAAGCGAAGCCGCAAACTTCGCATACTTCTGTTCCGAAGAATCGCTGAGTTCCTTCTGTACGTCGAACATTATACGGAAGTATACTCAAACGGATATTATAGAATGAGGGAAAGGACGGAGAGGGAAAATCCCTCTCCGGTTGATGTTTACTTCTTTCTTCTGCGGCTGGTGGCGGAGTCTTTCTCGTCGATAACCATCGCGGTGATCTTGCCCATGAGGTCATCAACGGTCTTAATCAGATCCCAATCCACCTGTTTGGCACTGTAAGCACGGCCGTCGGCGATAAGTCTCGCCGTGATGCTGTACTTGTTCTTGTCGCCTTTCTCGTTGTACTTCGCAACGTTTACCGACAGTGATTCGGGAGACACGATCTTATTGATCTTCTGTACTTCGTCTCTGATACTGTCGTATATCGCTCCGGAGTATGCTTTATCCTCATCATCCAAACCGCTGAGCTGAATGAAGAGATACTGCCTCTCTCTGCATGCGGAAATCAGTTCGATTATATCGTACTGGGTCAGTATTCCGACAAGCTTTCCCTCCTCAAGTACGGGGATGGTTGAAATGCTGTTGTCGGACATCAGTTCCACCGCAGTCTCGATATCGTCGTTCCATTCCACGGTCTTTACCGCAGACATGCAGATCGATTCAATCGTTGTCGATGTCTTCTTCGTCTTACCGGAGATATCTCCCACCGTTTTACTGGTAGCTTTCCAGTTGTTTTCGAGGACTTCCTTCATTCCGACGATTCCCGTTACTGCGCCCTTACTGTCTGTGACAGGAACGGTCCTGATATCCAATTCCCTCATGATTTCGAGAGCATCGTCGAGGAGCTGATTGTCTCTCACGCTCTCGACAGGCGTGTTCATGATTTCGAACACCTGAATGTCCTTGAAGACCTTGATGCCGATCACAAGATCGATCATCTGTTTCCTGCCGATACATCCGATGACCTTCTTCCTGTTCGTGTTCACGACAGGAATCTGTCTCAGGTTGTTGAGGATCATCATCTCAGCGACCTTTGTAAGGCCCATGTCCTTCGTAATTACGGGTGATGAGCTGATGAGGTTCCTTACCTTGGAATCGAGTGCTATGCTCTTCTTCTTGAGAACGGAGCCGTAGCTTATCATTCCGATATATTCGCCGTCATCAATGACAGGGATGTCTTGATATCCGCTGCCTTTCATCAGCATAAGGGCGTTGTTGAGCTTCTCATCAGGCCCGATGCTGGGGTATTCGGTGTCCATTATATCTTCGACCGTTTTGCTTTCGATCTGCGATCTGAGCATTGCGATCTTTTTCAGATCCTGTAGGTCTTTAACTCCCACTTTTTACACCTCGGAATTAAGACGGGGTTGTTTGGATATAAGTATTGCCAGAAAGAATAAAATTCGGCGTGAAAGATTCTTCACGGAATATCGGAAAAACAATAAAACCGCAGACGTACGGGAAAAACCGACGTCTGCGGTACAAATGTTTATTTATCAGATTGATGCGAAGGGCTTTCCGGCGAGGAGTTCGTCGATAATCTTTCTGATATCTTCGATCTTCACACGCTTCTGTTCCTTCGAATCACGGTCTCTGATGGTGACTGTTCCCTTGTTTGCGCCGTCTTCTACGGATTCGTAGTCGACTGTAATACACCAGGGAGTACCGATCTCATCCATCCTTGCGTATCTCTTTCCGATTGTTCCGGATCCGTCATAGTATGCTTCCGCATCGGATCTGTGAACATCGTCGTAGATCTGTTTCGCAACGGTATCAAGACCGTCCTTCTCCATAAGAGGGAACACTCCCACTTTGATAGGCGCGACTGCGGGTGCGAGGTGAAGTACGGTGTAGTCTTCCTTCTCGTCGTGCTCGTACGCGTGCTCAAGGACCGAATAGAATATTCTGTCGAGTCCGTGTGAGGGCTCAATAACATGGGGGATGACACGCTCACCTGAGATTTTCTCCTTGACATGAACTGTCTCGAAGCAGTCTCCGTCCAATTCGATTGACTCTCCGTTAACGGTAACGGTGAGTTTTCCGTCTTTCACGTCTTCGGGCTTGCATGCTTCGATTGCGGCGGCAACATCTTTTGCCTGTCCTTTGAACCTGGGTCCGAGGGCTTTGTTTTTGGCTTTGATCTTATCGATCTCAATCTCCTTGGGGACATCGAACTTCTTGAAGTGAGTCATGTCCTGTCCGGAGAACTGCGCATGCCTTGTGAGATCCCATGAACCTCTGTCCGCGATACCGACAATTTCCGTCCAACCGTAAGAAAGTAAAACTTCCGCATCCCAACAGTCCGCTGCATAGTGGGCCATCTCGTCCTTCTCGTGCTCTCTGAATCTGAGTCTCTTGGGATCGATTCCCACGGAAACAAGCAGCTGTTTTGTTGTGTACACAAAATAAGCGAGGACACGGTTTGCAATCACTCCTTTCTCCACAGCTTCCTTAACGGTCATAGTGGTGAGCTTGAGTGTTGTGTTCGGAATAAGATCCAAAACTTCGTTTTCAATCTCGGAGAATCTGCTCCAGTCTTTATCTTCGGGATCTACGAACAGTTCAACCTCCATCTGGTTGAATTCTCTCATACGGATCATACCCTGACGGGGTGCAATCTCGTTCCTGTAGCTCCTTCCTGTCTGCATAACACCGAGAGGAAGTTTCTCTCTGTTGTATCTGTAAAGATTCGGATAATTAACGAAAATACCCTGTGCGGTTTCCGGCCTCATGTAACCGACACGTGCGGAACCGGGTCCGATGTATGTCTTGAACATGAGGTTGAACTCATCCACGGGACCGAGTTCGCCGCCGCATTCGGGACATTTCACGTTGAACTTGACGAATGCTTCTTCGAGCTGTTTCGGAGAGAGTACATCGGGATTGTCAACAAATCCTTTCACAAGGTGGTCCGCTCTGAACGGTGCGTCGCACTCTTTGCAGTATGTGATCAAATCGGAGAAGTTATCCAAATGACCGGACGCTTTGAACACGTCACGGGGATTGACGGTTTCACTGTCAATCTCGATGAATCCTTCTCTTCCTTTGTAGATGTGTCTCCATGATTCCACAATGTTGTTCTTGAGGATGCATCCCAGGGGTCCGTAGTCGTACATCCCTGCGACACCTCCGTATACCTCGAATGACGGATAGATGAATCCTCTGCGCTTACAGAGGGCCATCAGCTCGGCGGCGTTGTCAGACATATAATCATCTCAGGAGTGCCGAAAGCACATCCACATCATAAATCATTCCAAGGAGTTCGTCCTTGTTACCGCGTACGGGTATCTGTCCGAAGTTGTATTGTTTCATCAATTTCGCGACTTCCGATAATGATGTTTTCTTGAAGACTGTCGTGGGTTCCTTAATCATGTAGTCTTTGACCTTACGGTCTTCGGAGATGTCCTTGTTCATTGCCATGTAGAACAGAGGAAGCACGTTGCGGTAGCCTGCGAGCTGTTGGTTTGCCTCGTCAAGACCCATTTCCTTGAGTGCGTTGACGTCTTTACTCTGATCGAGGAACATATCACGGTCTGTGATGATTCCTACGAGTTTTCCGTGTGCGTCGAGTACGGGGAACGATGTGATTTTACTGACTCTCATCGCCGCTACTACGTACGATAAAGGATCCTCTTCGTATGTTGTAACGCATGTCGTAGTGATAACATTCTCCGCAGTCATCGAAGTTTTGAGTTTTTTGACATCGTCGAGGAGATCTGTAGGCGTCACGAGACCGATGAGTTTGCCGTCCTCTACGACAGGGAGCCTGTGGATTCTCTTTTCAACGAAAATTCTCGCAACCTCCTCGATTGTCGTTTCGGGACCGACGGTGATGATGTTCTTCTTCATTATGAGTGAAAGCTGTTCCTCATCCATGTTGTTGAAGACATCTTTTCTTGAAATGATGCCCACGAGCTGTCCGTCTTTCGAACGAACGACGGGTGCACCCGTGACATTGTTTCTTACCATCACATTGATTGCATCGCTGCGGCTTCCGGGTACCTCTACAACTATGGGTACCTTTACCATGATCTCCTCTACCGTTCTCATTTCTTCTCTCCTTCCTTTGACCTTACTACCAATACGGGGCATTCGGAGTACCTGACGACACGTTCCGCGACGCTTCCCATCATTAACTTGGAGAAACCCGTCCTTCCGAGGGTTCCCATTACGATGATATCGAAGTCTTTGGATGCATCCACGATACATTTGACCGGTGCACCTTCGACAATCTTCGTTTCGAATTCGATACCGTTGTTTTTGCAGAGGTCAGAGACATAGCCCACAGCATTCTCTCCCTCTTTCTTCAGCAGTGTGTAAGTGTTCATCACTGCGGAGTCGAGCGGCATGTTGACGAAAACCGTCTGATCAATCACATACAATGCGGTTATCTTCGCGTTGTATTTCTTTGCCATCTCAACAGCGTTGTTGATGGCAGCTTTGGTATATTCGCTCCCATCTGTAGGGACGAGGATTTTTTTGAATGTCATATTCTTTCCTCCGTTGGTCCGGAAGCCTCAGCGGAGCACCGCTCTGTCAAGAATCCTGTCGGGTGAGGACGGCATGATGATAGGTTCCGTGTCATTTCCGGGTTGTATCTCTATCGGAAACTGACGATATAATAACTTGCCTCCGTGCGCGATAAGGCATTTAAAGGCATCATATTTGGTTCCGCCCTGTGCGGAAAGTATCTTCCAAAATATGCCGAATTCACTGAAAATATCGGCGGAAGGACAGAGCATTGCATTATCAGTACCTAAGGAGACGGATACTCCTGCATCGATCATTGCCTTTATGTTCGGAGTCATACCGAAATATTGGTTGGAGGAAGCACAGACAACAACAGGTACATCGGAATCGGCGCACTTCTTCATGTCTTCTTTTGTGGCCTGAACCATGTGGACGACGAAGTCCGGATTGAGGGATAAGACGTAATCAATGTCTTCGCGTATCCTTTCGGAAACGTGCAGTGCCAGCATTTTATTTTTCCTGTGAACTGCATCCGCTATTTTATCGATGTAATTATGATTTATATCAGTGATACTCGATATTCCGATACCGTCCGCAACATCCAATATTGCATCTATTTCGTTGATATCGAATTCGGGAGAAACAGGACGTCCCAGAATCACGGCATCGGGAGATGCTTCTCTGAGCATCTTCGCTCCTTCGAGACCGCCTTCTCTGAAGTCTATGAATTTCGATACGCCGTTTGATTTCAGCTTTGCCGTGTATTTTCTCATATCGTTTATGAGAACATCTTTCGGCGTGTCGGAGAGGTATCTGTGTTTGAGTCCGTTCGGGGGTGCGACCAATTCTTCCAGGGTGTATTTTTTTGTTAATTTCAATCCTGCATCGGCTGTGTGGGTATGTCCGTCGACAATCCCGGGGATGAATGTGTGTACTTTCTCTCCCGAAGGTATTCTGCAGCATTCGGCATCGGTGATTTTACCGTCCTCGAATGTGACACATCCTTCTTCGAAACGGTCCCCGTTCCAAAAGTATCCGTACATAGCTCAGACCCATGTCGGTCATCGGTATCGCTACTAATAAAACCGATGAATACTTCCCTGCATTCGGTGTAAAAATGCCGACAGTGAATGCTGAGGAATGTACCGCCTGCGGTGCATGCGCAGATGCATGCCCCGTAGATGCAATTAAGATCGGAGATATCGCAGAGATTGACAGCTCGAAATGCGTAGAGTGTCTCGCATGTGTCGACGAGTGTCCCTGCGGTGCAATGAAAGAGTAAAACCGTTTTATTTTCCCGTACGGGAATATTTCCGGGAAGCTTTGGGATTTCGATCCCGGGGCTTCTCAGATATTTTTTGATTCAGTGTTTTTCTGAACTTCTTCTTCGGCTCTGACTGCGATTTTTATCATAATTCCAGCCAGAAACCTCATATCTTCTTCGCTTAAACCGTATTTTTGGCCTTCGGAGATGTATCTTGAGATGACTTTCTCTTCAACGGCTTTGTTGTGAATGTCCAAACCCGACTGTACTTTGATTTTGCCGATTTCTTCGGCGATCGCTGTACGCTCGGAAATCAATCTTATGATTTCATAATCTTTTTCGCAGATTTTACTGCGGAGTTCATCCAAATCCATGTTATCATCAATCTGACTGCATACTCAGCCCCCGTCCGGAGGACGGGGGGAAGAGATATGCTCACATGCTGTTGATATCTTCCTGAGACTCTTTTCTGTCTTCTTCGATAGTATCGTCGATGTCCTTCAGCTGATCTTTGATCTCTTTTGCGGAAGGTATCGGGCCGAGGATATCGTCTGCCTTTCCGACTGCTTCCTCAATCGATTTTGTATCTGCTACTTCTCTGTCCGGCACGGATGTACCGCTTCCGACGTATTCCGAGATACCGTCGACGAGTTTTGTGAGTTCAATCGGGAAGTAAATCTTGGATGCCTGTCCGTTGCTGACGGTCTTCAGCGTTTCGAGAGACATTACAGAGAGTGCTTTCGAATCCATTGCGGATGCACCCACAGACATGATACGGAGTTTCTGTGCCTCTCCCTGACTTTCAAGGATTGTTGCGGTTCTTTTACCTTCGGCTTCGAGAATCATAGACTGTCTGCTTCCCTCTGCTTCGAGAATCATAGACTGTCTCTTACCTTCGGCCTGAAGGATTGCGGCCCTCTTTTCTCCGTCTGCTGCCAAAATAGCGGCGCGTCTTCTCCTCTCCGCGGAGGTCTGCTCTTCCATCGAAGCTTTGACTTTCGCTGCGGGTTCGACTTCCCTTATTTCCACAGCTTCAATCTTAACTCCCCATTTATCGGTCGACACATCGAGCACGTCTCTCAGCTGAATGTTGATTTTCTCTCTGCTTGAGAGGATTTCATCGAGTTCCATCTCACCGACAATCGATCTTAAAGATGTCTGTGCCAGATAGACCGTAGCCGTACGGTAGTCGGTAACTTCGAAGAATGCATTCTTCGGGTCTGTGACTTTGATGTAAATGATTGCGTCTACATTCACAGGCGAGTTATCCTTTGTGATGACTTCCTGACGGGGAACATCCAAAACCTGTGTACGCAGATCAAGCTTAACAACCACATTAATCAACGGACATACGAAGTTGAGACCCTGGTTGAGGACTCTGATGAACTTACCGAGTCTCATGTACACGGCCTGTTCGTAGGGCTGAACGATTTTCACTCCGCTGAGTATCGAGATTATCGCAGCTATGAGCACAATGAAGAGTAAGGAGATTATTATTCCGTTCATTCTGTCGCGTCTCCTATGATTCTGACTGTAACATGGACTCCTTCCGCTGAGACTACTTCGACGCGTTCACCCTTTTCGATCGGTTTCTCCGAATCCGCACTCCAGATTTCCATACCCAGTCTTACTTTTCCTTTCAGACTGTTGGGTTCCGTTGCAACAACGACTTCTCCCTTCTTTCCTATGAGAGAATCGGATGCCTGTGTTGTCGGAGGTATCGGTTTCGCGAGGATACGGTAGAATCTGATTGTAAGTAACGTGATAGGTATCGCAATTACCACTGCCGTTATCGGAGAATATATGCTGAACAGGAAGCCCTGTGCCACATATCCGATTATACCTATGATTATCAGCACCGTACCCGGAATTACCATAAAGGCTCCGGGGCTGAGGGCCTCGATGATCAGGAAGATTGCCCCGATCATTATGATGATGAGAGAAACTATCGCCGCATCCATCGTTATCTGCCGTCCGTTAAGAGTGATTCCCGTTCTGTAACTGCGGGTTATCAGTCCGATAATAACTGTGTCTGCATATTATTTAATGATGTGTCCTCCTCCGAAAAAACAGAACAAAAGGGGAGGTATGTCCCCGTCCCTTTCGGGACGGGGTAACCGCATAAGTATGCGGTAAAGGGGATTGTCAGATCTCAGACGAAGGCAGAGTTCCGTTGAGGTACTGCTCATATCCGTACAGATCCAGCAATCCGTGTCCGGACAGGCAGAAGACAATTGTCTTTTCCTCATTCTTTTCCTTGCATTCAAGAGCGAGATCCATCGCAGCCTTCAATGCATGACAGGATTCCGGAGCGGGAATGATTCCTTCCGTTCTCGCCATGATTACGCCGGCTTCGAAGGTCTGGGTCTGATCGTATGATCTTGCGGAAAGGAGTCCTGTGTCGTATGCTGCGGATACCAACGGAGACATTCCGTGGTATCTCAGTCCTCCCGCATGGATAGCCGAAGGCACAAATTCGCTTCCGAGAGTGTACATCATGAGCAGAGGAGTGAATCCTGCGGTGTCTCCGTAGTCGTACTTGAATTCACCTTTCGTGAGCGAAGGCGCAGCTTTCGGTTCCACGGCGATGAATTGCGTATCTTTGAATCCTTTGCCTCTGATCTTCTCTCCGATCATCGGGAATGTGAGTCCGGCGAAGTTCGAACCTCCTCCGGTACATGCAACGACGTAGTCGGGAGTGATTTCTCCGATTTCCATCTGCTGCATTGTTTCAAGTCCGATGACGGTCTGATGTAACATCACATGATTCAGCACACTTCCGAGCGAGTAGCATATGTGTTCGTCTTTCGCTGCGATTTCACATGCTTCGGAGATTGCAATACCCAAAGATCCCGATGTTTCGGGGTGTTCTTTCAGTATCTTTCTTCCGAATTCTGTATATTCGCTCGGCGAAGCGTATATTGTCGCACCGTAGGTATTGATGATTGTTTTTCTCAGAGGCTTCGCCATATAGCTTCCCTTGACCATGAATACCGTTGTATCTATGTCGTAGAGATTCGATACCATGGCGAGGGCGGTTCCCCACTGACCCGCACCCGTTTCCGTGGTGAGAGTGTGAACTCCCGCTTCCGCATTGTAGTATGCCTGAGCGATTGCAGTATTTCCCTTATGACTTCCGAGAGGACTCATGTCTTCTCTTTTGAAGTAAATCTTCGCAGGGGTTTTGAGATACTTCTCCAGCCTGTATGCTCTCTGAAGAGGTGCGGGTCTGTTCAGGTAGATCAGATTGTCACGTACCTCTTCGGGTATGTCGATGTATCTCTCCTTGGAACCTTCCTGCCTTATGATTTCCTTACAGAAGATCGGGCTGAAGTCTTCGGGTTTCGCAACCTTCCCGGTGCCCGGATTTAACGGGGGTTTGAGATCGGGAAGTTCGGCTGCGAGGTTGTACCATTTTTTGGGTATGTCCTCCGGTGAGAGGTTGATTCTTGCATCTTTTGGGATTGCCATGATTAGGGTCTATATTCATTCAATATATAACGTTTCTGTACAACAATGTACAACTTTATGCAATGAAAGACAATAATTACATATTAATTATGCCTAAAAACTGCAAAAAACCAATAAAAAATTAAGGAAATCCAAAAAATCCATCCCTTAACGTTATATACGAAATGCTCGGTTCACTATTCAGAGGTAATTCAAATGCCGACAGTTAACGGAAGTGAATGTGTTGGATGCGGAGCATGCGCAGACGTATGCCCCCAGGGAGCAATCACAGTAGATGATATCGCAGTCATTGACGCAGGAAAATGCGTGGACTGCGGTGCATGCATCGACGAGTGCCCTTCATCCGCAATCGTAGAGTGAATTTCCTGATAAAGGAACCAAACCCCTTCCCCTTAAACCCTTATTTTCCGAGTTCTTGTGATTTCTGTTCCGATTACGTTATAGTGTAATGATCGGCAGAATCTTCCGAGAGAAATTATCTGTGAAAAGAAAGGATGCCGTATCCGTTCGGAATAATAACCGAACGGATTAAGGCATATTCATGCCCAATAGGGCTTTTTAACGAATTTGTATGCCGAAAGTACGGCGGTACCGGCTTCGCCGCATCCCGTGATAATCTGTTTGTATTTTCCGGGATAGTCGACAACATCTCCGCAGGCGAAGATTCCGTGTCTCGATGTCGTCATATCGAAACCTACCTTAATCAATCCGCTCTCGGTAAGTTCGAGGTTCCATTTCTTCAAATCGTCGAGATCCGAAGAGATTCCTATGTTGATGACAACAAGATCCGCAGGTACATCGAATTCTTTCTCGCCCTGAACGAGTGTTACTGATTCAACTTTATCTTTACCGTTCACGGATTTGAGGTTTGCACTCATGATTGCTTTCACTTTACTGGAAGCAAGCTCTTTCACATTTGATTCATCCGCCCTGAATTCGGGTCTTCTGTGAACCAATGTTGTGTCCGTAACCGTAGAAGACATCATAGCCATCTCGATGGCACTGTTGCCTCCGCCGAAGACGACTACTTTCTTTCCCACAATCTCCTCTTTCAGCGGAAGGATGTAAGACAGTCCTTTGCCTTCGAGTTCCGTCTCGCCTGCGCAGCCCATTCTCCTGGGTTTGAACATACCCATTCCGATAGCTACGATAACCGATTTCGTGTGATACTCGTTTTTCGTCGTCTTGACAATGAGTTCTTCCTCACCGTCGTCAATCTCCATGACCTTCTCTTTCTCACGGATTTCGCATCCCAGCGATTCCGCCTGTGCGTAGAGTTTGTCGGAGAGTTTCCTGGCCTGAATAGTCTCGTAACCGGGATAGTTATGAATTCCTTTCTCCGGGTAGAGGCTCACCAACTGTCCGCCGATGACGCCTGCATCTAGAACGACTGTTTCCATCATCTTCGTTCTGGCGTAGATGCCTGCCGTCAATCCTGCGGGACCGGCTCCGACAACAACTAAATCGTAGGTCATGTAGGTAACGGTAAAATGATAAACGTATAAAAATGTAGAGAAGGCTAAAATTCCTATCGGAATAACGACCCAGAGTAAGGACAGCAACGATTGTTTTTATACTCACAGCGGGATTCTTTAAACGATGTCCGCGAATGAGAATGAATATGCAGAAACGCTGTTGAATATCGTGTTGGATGAGATAGATGACATCATAATCATTCTCGACACAGACCATACCATTGTTTGGATCAACCGTGCGGGTGCGAACGCGTTCGGTGTGAAGGCAGACGAAACTATCGGAACGAGATGTTACAAATTATTCGGAAGGACATCTCCGTGCGACGACTGCGACATACAGACCGAAGGAAACATTGCAACAAGATCCAAGAGAATCAAGATTATTCCCAAAACAGGAAAGGAATATGTCTGCACATCTTCGCCTCTTTACCGTCACGGCAAGATTGCAATGTACGTACAGCACCTCTCCGAGGTCAAGGACGGCTTACTGAAGTGATTTATACCATTTCAGCAATCCAGGAAACAATGGCAACGGAATTTATGTATGCATGTGTAGTCGAAGCCGGACTCATTTACCTCGTAGCACTTCTCGTCTACAACTACGTGAAGAAGCCCAGGGAATACGTCTACGACGACTGAATCCGCTGTAAACACTCCGGCGGCACCTGCCTGAAACAGAAAGTCAGTGGTATCTGTCACTGTTATCGGACGGTTCTGCCGAATTCGATTTTTTCCGAGGTATTCCGATGTGGTATGATGCGCGTTCGATGAGGATGCTCTTCTACATCGGCGTAATGTTATTCTGTATAGGTCTCGGACTGCATCTGATGGATTACGGAATGATTACCGCACTGCCTCTCTGTTTAGGCGTTGTGTGTATAGTAATCGGATTCAGCGGTCTGCTGCTGAATATGGCTGTGAAAAGAAATATCTCAAAGAGAAAGTAGTTTTTTTTGGGGTTTGGATCCCTTTCGGGATCAGAATCTTCTGCGTCTGTCCTCTCTCGGAGGTGCGTGGATCGCATAGCACTCTTTGCAGTAGACAGGTTTGCCTTCGGTAGGCTTGAAGGGTACTTCGCACTCTTTTCCGCAGGCTGTGCACGTTGTTTTCGTGTACTCGCGCGGAGGCCTGTTTTTGTCAAATTTGTTGCCGTATGCCATTCTTTTCATTCCCTGCGCACCGGATTTTTGTATCGCCGTATGCGCAGTATTACGTATGAAAGGAACAAATAGATAAGCTCTACCCAAACGGATGTATTCGGACGACAAAACGGATGTTGTTTGCAACAGGGCAATCGGAAGGTTCCGACGGTAAATATTATGCTCTGAAAGTCTATCCTAAATTATACGTACATGTACGTAAAATTTCGACTAGGTGAAGACAATGGAGATTGCCCGTGACAGATATCTTAACAGGTTGATCGTCAGAAAGCGTAACGGAAGGCCGAAAGTCATCACCGGAATCAGAAGATGCGGTAAATCGTACCTTCTTTTCACACTGTTCCGTAATTATCTGTTATCCGAAGGTGTCTCCGAAGACAACATTATTTCACTTTCTTTAGAGGAAGCGGAAAACAAACCGTTCCGTGATCCGATGGTTCTGCTGGCACATCTCCGTGAACAGACCGCAGGGAAAGGAGAATGTTACATTCTTCTCGATGAAATCCAGATGGTCGACGACTTTGAAGATGTTATCAATACGATAGTCAAAGACAGAAATATGGATGTTTACATCACAGGCAGTAATTCGAAATTTCTTTCATCGGATATCCGCACCAAATTCAGAGGCAGGAGTGACAGAGTGCATATGCAGCCTCTGAGTTTCTCGGAATTTTCATCCGCATATAGAGGTGAGAATGCATGGAAGGAATACGCCCGTTACGGGGGTATGCCCGAAACGTTGGAAATGCAGACTCCGGAGCAGAAGACGGAATATCTGAAGGATCTGATGGATCATGTGTACAAAACAGACATGATCGAAAGATACGGTATCCGCAGACAGGCTGAACTGTTCCAGATTATGGATTCCTTATCGTCTTCCGTCGGTTCGCTGACGAATCCGATGAATCTGTCGAACACACTCCGTACGAAATACCGTTCTACTGTCACAGACGATACCGTCGACAGGTATCTGAGCATTCTCGAAGAATCGTTTCTTTTTGAGAAAGCGAAGCGTTATGATATCAAAGGGGGGAAAGGGATCGGTTCTCCGATGAAGTACTACATTTCGGATATCGGACTCAGGAATGCACAGTTAAACTTCCGCGAGATGGATATGCCGCACATTATGGAGAATATCATTTACAATGAGCTCCGCTCAAGAGGTTATGCCGTTGACGTAGGCGTTGTCGAGGTACGTCACAATGTTGACGGAAAGAGAACCGCAGTAAAATTGGAAGTGGATTTTGTCGCCAATAAGGGTGACAGGAGATACTATATTCAGTCGGCATACACAGCCGACGGAGAGGAAACGAAGGCTCTTCTCAAAATAAACGACGGTTTCAGAAAGATTGTCATTGTCGGTGACGATATTTCCCCTTACATGAACGAACGCGGCATTCTGAATATCGGAATACGTCAGTTCCTTCTTGATGACAACAGTCTCGACATTTGATTTCAGAATATTTCTGTCTGCATAATGCAAAACGATTATCTATTCAATCGAAAGATTGTGTTTCAATGTCGGACATCGGTCAGAGGACACAGATACTCATCGGAGAAGACGGAGTGAAGGCTCTGAAGGATTCATATGTCGTGTTGGCGGGCGCAGGCGCTGTCGGAGGATACGCATTGGAAGGTCTCGTCAGAGCGGGTGTCGGACACATCAAAGTGATCGACGGGGATGTGTTCGATAAGACCAATCTCAACAGGCAGATACTTGCCACGACGGATACAATCGGACGTCCCAAAGCCGAGGTTGCGATCGAACGTGCCAGATCGATAAATCCCGACATAGATATCACGGCGGATGTAACGTTGATTTCCGAAGAAACGGTACCGAAGATCCTGGAAAAAAGACCTGATGTTCTTGTGGATGCAATCGACACTATGCAGCACAAAGCGGCACTTCTGAGATATGCCGCAGTAAACGGACTGACTGTATTTTCTTCAATGGGTGCTGCGATGCATTTGGATTCACAGAAAATACGTATTGCGACTCTGAAGAAAACGAACACATGTCCTCTTGCGGCAGGTCTGAGATCCAAATTAAGAGATGTCGACACAGGAAACATTACCTGCGTATATTCTGAAGAAAAACCTCTTTCAGTCCCGATGGACCGTGACGAACACGGAAAGAGTATCTTGGGTTCTCTTCCTACAATCCCGGCGATATTCGGTATGACTCTTGCAAACGAGACAATAAAATATCTTATTAGCCAGAAGTAAAAAATAAAGAATTTTGAATCGGGGGATTCCCCCGATTCGGATTTCAGAGTTTGGTGATACCGATCGTAATGTCTTTACCGGTAACGTCCCAGTTCTTGACTTCGTCACCTTTCGGATCATCCGTGAAAATCATGGATTTGGCTCTTACCTCGTTTATAACGAAGTCTTTCCATGTTCCGAAGTATCCCAGAAGAGTTTCTTCCGCGTTAACCTGAATCTCAATGTAATCTTCGACATTGAGTTTCATGTCCTTACGCATCTGCTGAATCCTTCTGATGAGTTCTCTGGTGTAACCTTCCGCTTCGATTTCGGGCGTGATATCAAAGTCGATGACAATCTGACCGTCGGTGTATTTCACGGCTTCCTTGTCGCAGGGGAGCTTGTCGGGTGTGATGTACTCGACACTCTTCACGTTACCCTGCTGCTTCAGAACATCCTCGAACATTCTCACTGCATCCGAAGATGCGGGAGTCTTTCCAACGATTGAGACCTTCTTGAGCGGCCATCTGAGCTTGCTGCCCATCTTCGCACGTTCCGTTGCGATGATTTCGACAAGTTCCTGAATCATGCTCATGTTGTTCTCGATGTCGTCTCTCATGAAGGATTCGTTGGGAAGAGGCCAATCCTCCATGTGAACGGTTGCTTTCTTACCGCCCATGTGGCGGTAGACTTCCTCACTGATGTGCGGTGCAATCGGAGCCATGGTCAGTGCAGTCTGCATAATTGCATAGTACAGAGTGCAGTATGATGCCAACTTATCGTTCTGCGAATCCTCATCCTCGGTCCAACTGCGGTCCCTGATGAGTTTGACGTACCATTTGGAAAGGTCTTCCATGATGAAGTCTTCAATCGCACGTGCGGCCTTGTGGAGTTCTCTCGACTCGATACCTTCACGCACTGCGGCTTTCATCTTCTCGGTACGGGAGAACATCCACATGTCTTCGTACCTGAGATATTTCTCCATTGCGGCTCTTGTGTACTTCTCGGGATCGAATCCGTCGATTTCCATGTACATAGATGCGAACTTAACAACATTCCAATAGGTGTTGAGAATCTTCCACGCATTCTTCGGACCTTCCTTCATCGGCGGGTTCTTCTTTACATCCCACTGGAAGCAGGTATCGTCCCAGGGAGCGTTCGCTCTCACGGAATACAGCCTCATTGCGTCTGCACCGAACTCCGATGCAACTTCCTTAGGCTCGACAACGTTTCCGAGGGATTTGGACATCTTCTGACCTTTGGTGTCCAGCATCCATGCATGCATCATAACCTCGTCGTAAGGTGCCCTGTCAAAGGACATAACACCCGCTCCGAGCTGTGAGTAGAACCATCCTCTGGTCTGATCGTGCGCTTCTACGATGAATCTGCACGGCCACCATTTGTCGAATTCCTCTTTCTTCGCAGGATATCCCAGTGAAGCCCATGCCGCAACTCCTGAATCAAACCAAACATCGAGAATATCGGGTGTTCTCGACATTGTCTTTCCGCACTTGGGGCATTTGAATGTAACTTTGTCAATCCACGGTCTGTGAAGATCCATTCCCTCGGTGTAACCGTCGCCCTCTTTGAGTTCGGAAATCTGTCCGATGACTTTCCTCTCGCCGCATTCGCATTCCCATACAGGGAGCGGGATTCCCCAATATCTCTGCCTTGAGATACACCAATCCCTTGCGCCGTCGACCCAGTTCTTTTCTCTTGTCGAACCCGCCCAATCGGGAACCCATTTCACTCTCTCGATCTCGTCAAGCATCTTCTGTTTGACCTTAGGAACGGAAAGGAACCACTGCCTCGTGTTCCTGTAGATGATAGGTGTCTTGCATCTCCAGCAGTGACCGTATCTGTGTTTGATCTTCTCTGCGTTGAGGAGCAGTCCTTTTTCCTTGAGATATTTCGCAATATCGTCGTTGACCGTCCTTACTTTACGGCCTTCCATCATCGGGAATTCCTTGGTGTATCTTCCTGCCTCTCCGACGGGACAGAATGCGGGAATTCCGAATCTCTTACCTGTTTCGAAATCATCCGGACCGAATCCGGGTGCTGTGTGAACGAGACCTGTGTTGTCCTGTTCCACATAATCCGCAGTGACAACGGTGAATGTGTTCTCCGTTTTCTTCAGATACTGAGGTTCGATTTCGAAGGGCGGAATGTATCTCATTCCGACCATGTCTTTTCCGATGTAACGCTCCAATACGGTGAAGCTGTCGAATCCTCCTTTCTGTTTAATGTAATCGGCCTGAGATTCCATGCAGATGAGTTTGTCGGAACCGTTTTCGCCTTTGAATTCGGCTTTGACGTAAGTCATATCGGGGTGTACCGCAACAGCCATGTTCGCGGGAAGTGTCCACGGGGTTGTTGTCCAGATAAGAAGTGAAGTGGAAGGATCGTCAACTAACGGGAATTTAACCATCACGGAAGGATCTGTCTCATCCCAGTATTCGATTTCAGCTTCTGCCAATGCAGTTTCACATCTGGGACACCAGGTAACGACTCTGCTTGAAGAATCCAGTAATTTTTTCTCATCCGCTTTCTGGATGGTCCACCATGCAGATTCGATGTAATCGTTTTTGATTGTCTGGTAGGGGTGTTCCCAATCCATCCACACACCGAGTTCTTTGAATTCCTCGGTCATGTCCTTCTGCAGTGACAGTGCGTGTTCTTTACATGTGTTTACGAAACCGTCGATACCGATGACGTCTTCGATCTCTTTTTTGGATCTGATACCGACTTCATCCGGCTTTCCGTCTCTGTTCACTCTTCCGGGTACGGTGATTTTCTTCTCAACCTGTACTTCGATAGGCAATCCGTGCATATCGAATCCGGGCTGATCGCGGACGTTGTATCCGTTCATTCTCCAGTACCTGATCAGGATATCTTTGATCGTTTTGTTCAGGGCCGTTCCCATGTGAACGTGACCGGAAGTGTACGGCGGACCGTCGACGAAATAGAATCTCTCGCCGTTTTCGCGTGCTTTCTTTGTCTGATGGTACGCGTCGACGGATTCCCAATAGTCGCGGATTTCTTTTTCAATCACTGGCGCTGCATAATTGTCGCGGACTTGTTTTATCATCACGAGTCTCTCCATGGTCGGAACTATCTTGTCCGACAGGAGCCGGTTACGTTTGGATATTATAAAAAATCACGTCAGGACGTTCCGCCGCAGATGGGACATTTCCAGCCGTCTTTACCGTAAGTCATCCTGTTCCCGCAGCGGGAACAGTCGGGAGCTTCTCTTTCCGAATCGGATTTCTCTTTCAGAACTTTCTTCGTTTTCAGATCTCTCGAAGCCCAAACATACAATTCATTCAATTCGTCGAACATCGATTTCGATTCTTTGGAATAGTAAATCATGTTCGCTTCTTCGTTGAAGAGCCTGATCTGTATCTTGTTGAGAGCTTTGGCAACGTTGTTGTATGTTGTCGATGAAACAGAATCTTTCCCGCTTACGTTGTCTCTGTATCTTATGTCGAGATAGACTGTAGCTTTATCTGCAAATTCTCTGAACTTATCTTCATCTGGAAAAACAGGAACGGAAAGCAACATTCTTCTCTTCTTATTCAGCACGGGGCTGCGTGAGACAATCCCGTCGAGACAGTCTCTCATCTGTTCGCGCATCTCTCCGTCCACACGGCCGTAGATTTTGCGTAATTCGGGAACATCTTCATCTCTTCCCACCGCACGCATTCTTAACGCCGCATTCCTGAATTCCGAACCGCGTTTGTGTTTCAGGATATCAATCAGATCGGGAATATGACTGTCATCCACATCGAGAGAATACAGATATCCCACACACGCATTGCTTACATTCTCTCCGGCTTCCGCACGTAATTTTTTGATATCTCCGAGAGCCTGTCTTTCTCTCAGCGCCGTAAGTAAAGAAATAACCTCAACCGTAACACGCTGATCTTTACCGCCCAGGTATCTTCTGAGTATGTCGTAATACGAAGGGTCGTAATCGGAAATCAGTCTCCTGTTCTCCGATACCGCACCTTTCTTTCCGGACGACACAAGCATAATGCTGTCCAAAAGTTCCTGGAGATAACCCATTCTTGTTGTCATGGCCGAAGCTGGAGAATACCGATCCGGAAGGGGTTTTATAACCCCTGTCCGATCGAATGAAAATAAAATCAGATGTCGCTTCTGGAGTCGAGAGCCTTCTTGAGAACGGCTGTCTCTTCGGGTGTGAGCGTGATACCCTTGCTCATCTTGCTTCTGTCGGGGGACCACTCTCTGATATCGAATTTGGGTTCCTTGTCGTTCCAGCTGATGAGATTGAGCTCTTTGGTCCAGCCTTTGCTGGATTCTGAAAGGACGGCAATCATCTCTACGACTTCATACTTGAATTGGTCGGCCATGTTAATCTGCTCTCATCATGTCCTCTCTCTTATTAAAAATATTGTAATTATAATACAGGGGATACCAATCTGTCGTGAGTTACGTAGGGCCAGCAGACAATATTTATAAATATGTTAACTCATAGAACGACCGATACGGTTTAATATCGACCGACGGAAAACAATGTCGTTTTCCGGTATGGCAGGGATTGGATAGATGGATGATCAGACGTGGATGTTCGCGCTTTATGCGGCCGTCCTGATAATATTGGTACTCTTGTCCGCCTTGTTCTCAGCTTCCGAGACAGCTTTTACAAGTGCGAATAAGATCAGACTCAAGAATATGGCCAACGAAGGAGACAAGAGGGCTACAAGAGCACTCAAACTCCTCGAAGATTACGACAGGCTTCTTACGACGATTCTCGTAGGAAACAACCTCGTTAACATCCTCTCATCATCAATCTGTACGTGGCTGTTCACGGTTATGTTCGGTGCTATGGGTGTTATTTTCGCGACGGTGTTCATGTTTATCGTCATCCTGTTATGCGGTGAAATCACGCCCAAGAAGCTTGCGAAGATGAACGCCGAAAGCTATTCTCTTAAGCTCGGAGGATTCCTTCATTTCATGACTGTGGTACTGTCACCTGTTGTCTTCTTCTTCAAGATGGTCAACAAGGTTACACACACCAACGTGGATGAAAGCGATGTCACTCTTACGGAGGACGAACTTGTCGTAATGATCGATCAGATCAAAGACGAGGGAACTCTCGAGAAGACCGAGAGCGAACTGATCAAATCGGCTATCGAATTCGATGACAAAGAAGTCACGGAGATTCTCACGCCCCGTGTGGATGTCGTAGGAATTGATAAGAGCGAATCGATGGATGCTCTGAAGGATGTGTTCATCACATCGGGATTCTCGCGTATTCCCGTGTATGACGGCACCATAGACAGCATCTTGGGTGTCGTCTACGCCAAGGACTTCTACAATGCGTACTTCAAGAATAAGAACGCAAAGATCGAAGAAATAATGCGCCCGGTGAAGTTCATTCCCGAAAACACTACGGTAGCCAAAGCTCTGACCGAGATCCAGAAATCAATGGTTCAGATGGTTGTTGTCGTGGATTCATACGGCGGAACAATGGGCATTGTTTCTCTCGAAGATGTTCTCGAAGAACTTGTCGGAGAAATATGGGATGAGAGTGACGAAGTACAGCACTTCATTATGCGCGAATCCGACGGTTCGTTTACTGTATTGGGTGACACAAACATCAGCGACCTGATGCAGGAAATCGGCGTGGAATTCGATCTCGGAGATTACGACGAACCTACGGTAAGCGGATACATTCAGTACAAACTGAACCGTGTTCCGGTGAAAGGTGACAGAGTCGAAAACGATCAGGTAAAGATGATTGTAAGGTCTGTCAAGAACCGCCGCGTAAAGATGGTGCAGGTCACTGTGAAGCCGCAGGTCCACGAGGAGGAGAGCTGAGGTCTGTGAGGTAATTCCTCATCAGACCTACGGCAATCTCTTTCTTAGCGGGATGCGCAGCGATTTTCGCGGTAATTGAGATTACATCCCCTCCGTGGGATAATCTGTATTCTCCTTTCACCGCGCTCTGCTTGTCGAGTCTCATGTAGAAGAGATCGTCTTCGTCGATACGTTCGTCCAACTCATCGAGAAGTGTTGCGATAATATCGGAACCGAGGTTCCTGAAGAGTCTGTCACAGTCCTTTTTGTGGGAGACGTTTACATCGATCACGGTAATCGGATTTCCGTGCATTCCTTCCGAAATATCTACGTCGTATGCCTCATCGTCTTCGATACCTGTGAGTCCGACCGCAACGTCATGGAGTAATTCTTCGTCTTCAGTGGCGTAACAGACGACCTTGACCTTAACCCAGTGGAAAACATGAGCCATACGGTTCGTATCGGCGACTTTCATATTAATCTTTCACACCCCCAGTAAACCAAAGGCCGACCAAAACCTATTTATTATACATGTATCTATCCGACTTCACCGAGTGGTCCCATAGCTTAGCTTGGTTCGAGCGTCCGGCTGATAACCGGAAGGTCTTGTGTTCAAATCACAATGGGACCACCACTGGCTTGCCATAGATTTTTGCGCAGAAAATGTGCGTTTTAGCGGATTCGACGGTACCCTCCGTGGTGTCCGCTTTTTTGACGTAAAAGCGGACACCAAACAGGGGGTCCGTTTCCCTACCTATAAAGGGGAAACACCCCCAAAAGTGGACACCGACGGACCCTTAACGGGGGGTCCGTTTTTGGTAGGACTGTACCGGGGTGAGTGCACATGGTGATGCGCCCCCTGTCCAAGCGTGACCGCGAGATAAAATCGATGATTCTGAGGGGTGTGTCTCCGACTGTAATCGCGCAAAATAAGGGAATGACCCGTTCCGCGCTTTACAGAGTGATTGACAAACTCATTTTCCGCAAGGAATTGTACGTAATTCCCGGTACAAATCCGAGATGTTACGTCGATGCGAACCCCGACGACAGCCAGATCTCAAAAAGTGAGACAAACGGACCTACCGTCAAAATCGACGGACCTCCCCCCTCGGACTTTTCGGGGATTTCCTTCGCCGAAAAGTGTCCCTCCGGAGATGAGTGGTGGGAAGCTCACATGACCTCGGGAATCAAATTCACCGTAGCTCATGAAGGCGACTTCACAGATCCCCGTGACAAAAACGGCCTCTACATCGGTTTTTGGAAAAAGGAAGAACCGACCAAGATGAACGGAGCCCGTGTCCGTGTCGGCGGAATGAAGATGCACGGACAGGATGTCTCGTGGCAGGTCCGTATCGGTATGAAAAACCACAAACTGACCTTTTTCTTCTACCCGGGCAGAATCTTCGTTGACATCACGAAGTATCCTACCGAAGATCTCCTCGTTCCGATTTTCAAAGACCGTGCGCTTCAGTTCGCTTCCATAATGGAACGCAGCGGATGGAAGCTCATCAATCCGATTGTCAAGGGAACAATCCACAGAGCAAAACCGGGTCACCGCGCAATCCAGCATTTCGACAAAGATGCAAAGCAGTTCTCACAGCCCGATTTAATCGTCGATACGTCGCACGGAACGCCCGAATTGGAGTTAGAAAATCTCGGCGACGACCCCTTATCCCGTGAGAAACAGGAAGTCATGGCATACCTTCCGTCAAGGATTCTTGCCGCAGAAGCAAGAATCGACGACCACGCTGTCTGTATCTGCGAACTGACAGACAGACTCGATGCCACTCTGTCTCTTCTCGACAAGATCGTTGACGGACAGGAGAAGCTCACAATCATCGAGGCGATGACTTTCGACAGCAAAGTCTCGAAATTGGATTCCGAAGAAACCCCGCTCAAACCCCGTAACGAACCGATTTACCCTACCACGGAGGGATATTTTTGAACACACAGATTACACAGAAGGTCGGAACGTCCGACCTCGAAGGATATAACGCAGTCCTTTACGCACGTGTATCTACCGATGACCAGGGACAGACCTGCGAGACACAGATACGCAGCATGAAGGAGTGGTGCAGACAGAAAGGAGTGAATATCATCGGCATCTACCAGGACGAACAGACCGGAAAGACTCTGATGCGTGACAACTTCCTTTCGATGATGGGCCGTATCATTGTCGGCGGAGACATTCAGATTCTGCTCGTGAACGAGCAGTCCCGTCTCACCCGTGATATGAAACTCGAAGAAATCAAGGAAAAACTCAAACCTACGGGATGCAGGATACGTTATGCCGCAAGTTCCGTAGATCCCGATTCCGAAGCAGGAATGTACATGGATGCCATCGGAGCAGTTTCTTCGAAGGTCGAAATCTCAAAACTCTCGGGAAGAACAATCCAGGGAATGCTTACCAGGAAGCTCAACGGCAAACACGTCTCCAAGCCGGCTAAGTTCATGTTCCTCGAAGACGTGACACCCGATTACAACGGCGGCAGATGCTATGTCGGCGAAATCAACGAACACCACAAGACAAGAACGATGATTCTTCCCGAGAAGACAATCTACGATTACGCAAGATCGGGCGTCTCATGGAAGACCTTGGCAACACAGATTCTGAAAGTCTCTCCGAATACTGTCAAGAACGAGATGGTCCGCACCGACCGCTATCACACATACCTCGAACTCTACCGCGATGCGGTGCAGAAAGGGGACAGTGCAGATAGGGTTGAAAAAGACCCTGTAAACGGTGCAGATAGGGGGGTTGCCGAATGAGTGCAGAAAGGGAACGGTTATTGCACCAAAATGAACCCTTAATGCACCCGACAGGGAGCAGGAGGGAGTCCGCATGATTGCTCAGACCACGTTGGAAGCATATCATTCGGTAGAACCCGAATTGAATGCAAGGCAGAAACTCGTCTACAACTTCATCCGCAAAAATCCAGATCTCAACGCAGAGCAGATTTACAGGGGATTGGGCTACCACTCTCCCAATTCAACTTCTCCGCGCATCACGGAGCTTCTGGAGAACGGAACGATCAGAGTCTCCGGTTACAATCTGACCTCTTCGGGAAGACGTGCAAGAGTCTACAGGGTGATTGCATGACAGAGGAGAGATTGATTCTGACCCTCAAATCATGCCCCTTCTGCGGTTCGGCATACGTGTATGTGAGTGAACTCACCAACAAATCCTTCGGAATGGCGTGGATGCAGTGTTCAGAATGCGGTGCGAGAGGTCCGACTGTCAAATACACGGACATCGAGAATCCCGACTACGACGGAGTCGTCGATGCATGGAACAGGAGGGATGAATGATGTTCTCTATGAATATCGACGAACAGCACTACATCATGATCAACCTGATCTCCGAGAGAACAGGCGCAGCAATCGAAGACATTCTCGACGAGATTGTCGAGAAGGCAATGCTCGAAGAGTACAGCGGATCCTTCGTCGAAGACGTGAAGAACGGGGTCTACTCCCGTTCGGACTACGAGGACGAGTACGGGGGGTTGTACTGATGGAAGCTCAGACAATGATTTCATTCCGTGCGGATGCCGAGCTTCTGAAAACAATCGACAGCAACCGCGGAGATCTGACGAGATCTCAGTTCATCCGCCGTGCGGTAAAGGCGATGTTGCAGATCTCCGGGGAGACACTCTAAGGTGCAGTCCATGAGTGAGACTAAGGACCGTAACTACCGCCTGAACTCGTCGACGTGCAAACGTCTCGACATCATCGCAATGGAGACAGGCGATCCTTACGTCAAGTCGGAGATTGTCGATTTCGCAATCAATCTGACTTGTGTCCTGATCAGCAACAGGCAGGCCGCAGGGGAGACTCTGAAAGATGCGCTGGAAAAGATTCTGGCGCTTATCCCCGAAGAAGAGAGGAGCAAAGACTTCCCTCTCCCTCTGACGGTCGCGGATGCCGACATAAACAGCATTTTTTCAATCATCACGAGGAATAACAATGAAACTCAGTAATCCGTATCATTTCACACACACCGACCTTGACGGTTTCGGCTGTGCAGTACTTCTGCAGAGGGCCGGTCTGACCAGTGCCGAGAGGACGAAGTACGTCTCGTACGACAGCCTCAGCGCCGAGATTGCGAACATTCCGAAAGGCTCCGACGTAATTTTCACCGACCTTTCCCTTCAGCCGAAATCCGCGAGGTATCTCAGCAGATTCAACAGTGTGCTGTTCATCGACCATCACATCTCCTCGGAGTGGATTGCGCAGATACACGGCAAAGATCCTTCGATTGAAATCATCGTCGATTCGGGACTCTGTGCGACCGCTCTGACAGCCAAGTGGCTGAAGAGACAGGGACACAGAGTCGAGAAGAGATTCGTAGATCTTGTCAACGACCACGATCTGTGGAAAAACGAACTCGAAGACTCCGACAGATTGGCCAATCTCGCATCTATCAAGAGAGGAACATTCGTTCCGTACATGGTTAACGTCGATGTAGAGGATGCTCTTCTGAGGAACAGAGACGAAATCGACAGGAGGATTGCCGACAGAGATTCCTATGTCAGCAATACCAAAGCCATTGTCGATGAAGACACGAAAACCTGTATCGTCTTCGCCGAGAAGTTCCAATCCCACATCGGCGATGCGTGGATAAGACAGGGCTTCGACCCTGTGATTATAGTCAACATGAGGGATGCCCGGGTCTCGGTCCGCTCGAAGGACTTCAACGCTGCGAAGTTCTGCAAGCTCAACGGAGGCGGAGGACATCTCTGCGCGGCAGGATTCCCTCTGACTGAGGACATGATCTCCGCAGTCTACAGAACACTGCTGGCTTCGGTCAAAGGCTCTCCGATCCCGGGGGAGGTGAGTGAATGAATGCGCCAGACTGTCCGTTTAAGGACAGGTGTAACGGCAAATGCAGTCTCGCAGTGAGATATGTGCCCAGAGCCGACTGCCCGTACATGTCTAAGTGTCTCTGTTACCGCCACACGATAATGGAAAAAGAAAGGCAGCAGAAACCGACCGACCCGAACGAGTACGAAGACAGGGAGGAACACGCCAGGGACGTTTGGCCCTACTGAAACCATTTACCCGTCGGTAAAACCGACGGGGATTCGGATATTTTGACGGAGAAATGACGGAAATGGAAAAAGAACTTCAACAGGCAGAACAGTTTACGAGAACGTTAACTGAAAAAGGAGGTGAGAAGACGGTGAGTGAATGGGAAGAATTGGAGAAGCTGTCCAAAGATGAGTTAATCATCGAATTGGTCCGTGCGAGAACACTTCTGAGATTGGAAACGGAAGACGATGACAATCCCGATTATGTTGACAATCCTGCGAACGGCGAGAGAACAACGGAAGAATGGGCGCGTAAAATCGTCATGTATGCATACGAACATCACGAAATTCCCGATGATTTCGAATATCCTGATGTTTACGATTACGGGCTGCACGGAGCTCAGGCGGAGGAAACTTTTGAGAAACTTGTCGCGGAAGGTCGCATAACCCGTTCCACGGCAGATCCGCGCAGTGAGAACTTCAGCGGAATACCCGGAAAGAACAGGGCAGACGTTGAGTCGATGGACCCTGCGGAGAGAGAAAGACTTATGGAATCATGGAAGAGGGTGAGTGAATGACCCTTATTCATGGAAAATCCGCGAAGGTGAAGGCCAGAAAGCTCGATAGGGATGACAAGACACATCCTCATCGGACAAACACAGACAAAGCCTCATCCTTCAGCGGAGATGATGTTGAGATTGAGATAACCAAGCAACATCCGTCAATTAAGAGGTATGACAGCGAATGGCCGAAGCCGGGTACTGTTATCAAGGCTGCGAAAGCCAAAATTCAAACACGCAAGATTGTCAGATGGTTTAAAGGCAGACCGCATCAGAAAGACGAAGCAATGGTTGACAGAGGATTCGATGCACAGCTGACTGACGGGGAGGAGAAACAATGATTCTTCACGATAACATCCCGATCTATCAATGCCCCGAATGCGGCCGTCTTCTTTTAGGCCCAATTATCAAAGAAAACACAAAGAAATGTCCCTGCGGACATATCTTCGGAGATATCAATACAGATATGCAGCAGTGGGAGGTCCGCAAGTGATTCTCACGGACAATCATGTCGCCTGTCCTGATTTTCTGCACCAGTTATTCATACTTCCTCATCGATTTCTAACACGGTGATTGTTTTGGCAGCAGATAACAAGAAGAAAGTCAGTAAGAAAGACGAAGAGACTGTGATCGAGAAGATTGAACTCCAGACCGACGGCTACCTGTTATACAGGCCACCCGAGGAGATGGGAGAGGACGGAGAAATAGAAGAAGAGGAGCCGGAAGTATTCGTAGATGAGGAAGGAAAGGTCCACCACATCGAAACACTTTACTGATTGCGGGTCCGGGTCCGGTCAGACACACTCTTCGGTTATTATTTATAATTATAAATATAAACCAGAAACACATCCCTAAACTGACGGATTGGCCCGATTGTATCGGGACAGGCCGACAATGGATCTCCGGAGAGAAGTATTCGCCTTCTTCTCTTCGGAGTCCGCCTACTTTTTCATTTTTTACGGAAAATCACAGTTTTTTCCCGCATTCATCCCGAGAAAAATCAGATTTCATTTTTCGGTCATTTTTAGGGATGACAAAATTAATTATTCTTATAAGAATAATTTCAACCGAAAATATTCTTTTCTAAACTTCTGATATTTAAATTGTCGTCAAACTTAGGACCTTAGGACCTAAGCTCCTAAGCTCCTTAGGTCCTTAGTTTGACGATGTTTTATATTATTTTCAGATCTACTGTTCGTCAAGGCAACCTTTCGACAGAATGGGAGAGAATCAAATGCAGATGATAGAGAAGAAAAATTCCTCGAAGGAAAGAAAGACACACTTAATCGCCGTTTTTACGATTTTTGTTTTAGTGACGACATCCCTGATTATAATTTCATCAGATCAAGGGACAGATGCTGCCGCAGAGAGGACATGGACCGAGAATATCACTGTTCAAATAGGTAGTTCAATCAATTACACTGTAACAGCAGAATCTGTAACTGCAAGCGGATCCTGTACGATATCCAGCTCTAACATCTCGGCATCCGCAGACTCGTCAAACCCCAGCTGGTTCTCATTCACTCTTGATAAAGGGATTTCTTCTAATTCAAAATCCGCTGCCCCCTCAATTACATTTACTGGTGTTCCTACCAACACAGGAACTTTTACGTGTAAAGTGACCGTCACAACAATGCAGACAGGGAGTACAGCTATGGGCGTTACATCCCTTTTGTGCAAAGATTATTTCATTTTGAATATCACAGTCGACCAGGTAAAAACAGATTATTCAATCCCCTGCGGAACACAGGAAGAGCCGCTATCATCGCTTACCGCAACAGCTCTTCAGATTGATGCATCCAATCAGCATTTCTATGTCCGTGTGGGGGCATCTGTTTCTATTACACCTACTACAGACACGGATCCTTACTATCGTGCTATATCGGGCAGTGGTTGCGGTTTGTCCTGCAGTAACGGTACGATTTCGGGTACGCTTACACAGGCCGGTACCGTTACATGCCTCATCGGGCTATGGGAACCAGATACAGATGAGCTTCTTGAAAATTATCAATTTTATATCCATGCGATAGAGAGTTCTACAGTATCTTACGTACAGCTGTATTTCAGCACAAACAATTCAGCATACGGAACGGTTTCTCCGTCGACAGTAGAGAATGTGCCTGTCGGCTCGACCGTATCCGTTAGTGGCAACACCATCACTATTAAGAACGGTTCTACGACGATAGGGACTGTCACGGCCAAGTCCAAAACCGGAACAGATGCCTATAACTATTCATTCTCTTCATGGTCCGGAGTTACAGATAATCAAACAATATCTAACAATACATACATAACTGCTTACTTTTCGAAGACAGCCACATCAAGATACACTATCACAGTTAATTCGAACGACAGTTCTTATGGGTCTGTCAGCCCTACTCAGATAACAGACATAGTACCTGGATCATCATACACTGTATCAGGAAATGTACTGACAATAACGCACTCAGAGATGTCAACGAAAACCTGTGTTGCAACGCCCGCATCTGATACAAGCGATTATCAGTACTCATTTTTGAATTGGAGCTCAATTTCAGGCACTGTCAATTCAAATATTACGATAACTGCGAATTTCGACCGCATAAGTCTCTATACAGTAACATTCACAGTAAGTCCTACGGAGTATGGGTCGGTTTCTCCGTCGAGTATATCCGTGCCTCAGGGAACTGCCATTTCAGAATCCGGAAATACATTGATATTCTCGAAATCCGGCATAGACTCTAAGACGGTTACGGCCAATCCGGCATCTGACGATTCGACATACAGCTATCAGTTCTCCGGCTGGTCTCTGCCCAGTACATCTGTAAATGAGAACATGTCTGTAATGGCCAATTTTACACGTCAGTATCTGATCACGGGGTATACTGTTTCATTTGTTACAGATGGGGGTTCTGAATGTGAAGATATGACTGCGAGGCCATCTGTCGTCCTCCCGTCGACGGAAAAAAGCGGGTTCAAATTCACTGGGTGGTATCTGGGAACAGAACCGATAGGCGTAGCCGGTCAGATGTATTCGCCTGGAGCGGATGTTACGCTAACAGCCCATTGGTATCAGATTACATCTGCCACTAAAATTGTATCATTCAACACGAACGGCGGCACCGCATGTGATGAAATAGAGACTACTGGCGAGATAACTTTGCCGTCAACTGCAAAGATCGGCAGTACACTTCTCGGCTGGTACACTGCACTCGCCGGAGGTGAACTTGTCGGAAAGAGCGGCGAATCATATGCTCCGGATACTTCGATAATTCTCTATGCCCATTGGTCATCATGGGATGTCATAATTAAGGGACCATACGAGAATTACACATTTTCTCTTTTGTTTTATCAGGATAATGATGCGAAGTCGAATGTAACGGCAAGTGTGGACTGGTATCTCGACGGTGAATCGGTCCACAGCGGAAGCGATATGAGATATCAGCTTTCGGCAGAACCTTCCGTCGGAAAACACACAATCAGGGTTGTAGCCACAATCACAAACAGCACATTCGGAGCAATTGAGGATGAGCTGGTATTTTCAGTCACGGAAAACGGCCCCGAACCGTTACCGGATGAGCCGGAGAATAACGGAGGAAACGACGGTAACGAGACAGCGGTCTTCGCTGTCATAGCGGGACTGATTGTCGGGATGTTGGTGCTGGTCGCAGCAGTGAGGGTATTCTGAAGGTGATTCAAATGAAAGACATTCTCAGTAAGATCATATCAGTCATAATAGCAGCAACACTCGTCATCACACCGACCCTGGCATTGTCGGATTTATCGACAGCGGACACAGAAGAAAACGTCGACTACTCCGGACTCACCCCATGGGATAACGTCAATCAGGTCCTGGCTAAGCCGTTCTTCGCACTCGGTTCATTCTATACTGCAGTTGGTATGCTGATAGGAGGGGACGGTAACTCCGCTGAAATTTCAGATCCGGATACCGTTACTGAATATGCACAGATGGTCAAGTCCGAATCCGTAATCAAGATGATCAATGTCGTTTCGTCACTGTCATCGAAGCTCGTCCTCAACGACAGAGAAACCTGGGCATTGACGGAGTCATACGTGAACAGGATGGCCGAGATTTCCGCCAGCACTTTGTGGAACGAGGATGCGGACGTGAACCTTCAGGACCCCAATGCCGTACTCACGTATGCCGGAATATACAGCCTCATTTCCGGAGGTAACGGAAACACACAGTCGGCTCTGGATTGGGGAATGTATCACTCAATGGATGAGCTCATTGCCCTTTACAGCAATTCACAGCAGCTCTATAAAGACATCAGCGCAGGTTTCGTCTGGAACGGTCATACGGACGATTATCGCACGAATCAGCACATGATGCTTGATTTCGAGACTGTCTGTCAGGTAACATCGCCATCGTACAATACGGTATACCTCGACCTCGATTATCTTTCGAATCTCGATATTTCCACAGGAAGTACCGACTCTGCAGGACAGATCTACAGCGACGGGGGAGCAATTCGTTCATTGGAGAGCACCGAGTGGACCGCAATATCGGGTCAGCTTTCTCTGCAGACTCTGATTGATGCCGGTTTCAAATCGGGTTGGTATCAGCTCCAGGAAGGCCACACATACGCCGGTCCTTTCTATCCTTCGATGAACGGTAATTCCGCACCGTGTAACGGCGGAGCCGTTCTGATATTCGGCTCCGATATCGGATTCATCACCGTTCAGGACGGAGCTCTGCACATGGACTATAACAGTCAGGGTGATGTTGACATAGGATATCTCTCAGTCTCATACGACTACGGCAGTCAGAAGCTCTACACAGGCGGTGAAGCGGACGGAAAGAGCTACTACCAGAGCAAGGGCAGTAACGATACTCTGCTGAAAGAACTGATTACGGCATACTCTCAGTATTATGCCCAGCTTTACGAAAGACTATCTTCCGCATCAAGCGCAGCCCATCTGATGTGGAGGATACAGGGCGAGGCAAGATCGTCAAACATCTTCCTCTCGCCGTCGTCTGTTCTGCCGCAGATCAAGGAGCTCGGATACGATGAGGACACAGCCTACATCCTTTACAGGGTCGCTCTCGACGAATCCGCACAGTGGTATGACACATACGGTAAAGTCTTCCAGGACGGACAGCTCACGATTTCAGAGGAGAGTCTGAAGGTCAAATTCACAGGTTCTGTCTACGACAGAAACGGTACCGAAGTCTCCGTCAGCGATACGTCATTCATCCCCGTAGTCTATCTGAAGGACTACGTCCTGACGGAGGGTCACAACGAGTTCTCCGAAGGCACAGGCATTCTGATAGGCGTTCAGACGGGCTCGATATATCATCTGACTTCCGGTTCGTACTTCACAGTCGACGAAGGAGGAATTACGTATGACGGAGAAGCGACGGAGTCGGTAACGCTGCACGTCAAGAGCGTGGAAGAAATCGGCATACATGATCTCAACAAACCGCAGGATCCCGAAGTTCCTCAGACCTACGAAGGCAATGTTCTCTTCATGATAATCATCGTCGAGTTCGCGATTATAATCGGTCTTCTCGGTATAATCGTAAGGAATCCGATTGCAATCATCATTGCAGTGGTCATTGCCGTTCTGGGAATCGTGTTCTCGCCTGTCATAGCAGACATTGTGCTGGGGTGGTTGTAACGCCTAAAAGTCAGAAGAAGCCTGCGAAAGGTCACGGTAACGGGCCTAAAAACGGTGTCGTAAAGATGAAGGAGAGTACGGCAACGATACCGAAGGGCACCATAGTGATGGTGGTCGATGAGTTCGGAGATTTAGGGGTCGTTTCGAAGGATCCTAATAAGAGCGGGGGAAGTAAACATTTCGGATATACTGTTTCTATCACTGATGATCCCAGGGGATTTGCAGATCTTACTGATGATAAACGTAAAACAAACGGCAAGGAGCTGAAGGCATACAAAGATACTTACAAAGGAAAAAGAGCGGTCGCTAAGGGGATGTCCGATATGAATGTGGATGTCCGCGTACACTATGTTGATAAGACGAATCCGCCACAAGGATGGAGCGGAAAAAAAGGCTCTTCCAAAGACATGGATAAACTGTTCCATCAATCTGTAAATGACTCATTACCAAAGAAAGGAAACGTTTTGGTTGTGGTTGACAGGCACTCCGGTCACAGAAATGTTGAGAGTTTTCTTAAGGAGCAGTCCAAAGCGGATTTGAATGTCCGGGGCGGAATGTACGATTCGTATTCTGGCCCGTATTCAGAACTTCTCCAGACACAGGATTATGCAGCATATGCTGCAAGAGATGCATTGGACTACAACAACAGGAGATTTTCAGACCTTATCGGAATGAAATTCTTCAGAAAAACGAGGCTCTGAAATGAGAATGAATTACACTTCAGGGGCACAGTTTCCGGTGGTTGTCTCTCAAAGGACGGCTGACCATTCTTCCAGACTTAGCTGTGCCCCTCGGATTATATCCGTCGGATCTCCGGTGGTTGTCTCTCAAAGGACGGCTGACCATTCTTCCAGACTTAATCCGCAGATATACATTAGCCAATGCGGTATAAAAACACTCTTGTTGAAAATCATCAAAACAACAAACAAAAGGCAATCGGAGCTAGTATGAAACTGAAAGAAACAACAAAAACAATTCCGAAGGGCACTACCGTAATGATCATCGACGAGTTCGGAGATCTCGGTGTCACTCCGAAAGATCCTGCTAAGAAGAGGAGGTACAAATATTTCGGATACGCAGTTTCTATCACCGATAAGCCGAGAAAATTCGCACATCTTACCGAAAACAACCGCAGAATCCGTGTCAAGGAATTGAAAGCAAGTCAGGATTCTCCCGACGGGAGAGTGGCAGTTGCCAAAGGAATGTCCGATATGGACGTGGATGTCC
>CAZDCU010000011.1:44424-44975 GCA_964504055.1 uncultured Methanomassiliicoccales archaeon | reverse complement strand
GTAAGAGAGATCCCCGTGAAGTTTACATCCCCGTTCCGATGTATGTTCACAAAAAACATCCCGGTTTCTTCCCTCCGAGAACCGATTCATTTGATTTGGAGTTGCCCGGAGGAAAAATTATCAGTGCCAAACTCTGCCAGAGCGGTGATAAAGGGCTTATGTCGAATCCCAATAAGGAACTCGGCAGATGGCTCTTAGACAGTATATTCGAACAGCCTATCGGCGAACTTGTCACTTACGACAAGATGGAATATATTCATGTCAATGCAGTAAGAGTGTCCAAACTGAAAAACGGACACTATTACATGAACTTCATATATGTTCCTCCGGAGTACGAGCTGAGCAGTATGATTCAGGTTTCATCTTCAAGATGAGTGTTCAGCGACCTGTACCATTCCAAATATTCTGACAGTTTTCCGACTATTGTTTCTTCAGACAAAGCATACAGAATGATTGCACGGTCGAGAACGAAAATGTGCTTCATCACTGCCCTGACCTCTTTTCTTGTCAAAGGGCGACCTGCTTCACGTTCCCTCAGAAGTATTTTTGCG
>CAZDCU010000011.1:43607-44414 GCA_964504055.1 uncultured Methanomassiliicoccales archaeon | reverse complement strand
GATTGAACTGTTCGCGATCCAAAATGTTACTCATGACATCCTGGCTGCTCATAACTTCTCTGGTAAGTGCATACTTATCAGGGAGCGTATCGTCATTTGGAGCTACCGTAAGATAAACTATCCACCAAAGTCTGCTGAGGCCGTTCCTGGCACGTTCACGTCTGGACGGCATCCACTGCATCAGATAATGCGACCTCAGTGTTTTCATCATCTCTTCGGTATCGCCTTCCAAAGGCCACCTGTACCTCATATAACTGAGATTTGCATGAACCAATGCAGTCCAAAAGGCTCCACCCGATGCGAGAAACACCGCAACGTTCTTCTCAGTAACCTCATAGAGCATAATTGCATTGTTATAATCCGTCCTGAAAGACTCCTCTTCACTGCAGTCGAAATCGAATCTGTTGAGAAAAATACGGCTGTCTTCAGGCTTATATCCTTTCTCAGACAGGAATCCGAGGAGCCATGAATCGTCATTGCAATATGCATCAAGATTGTCTTCGGCATTGTCTGCTATAACGTCGACCATCTCTTCGGTCATATTGGGGACAATCATTGATTCACCTCCTCTGCCAACTGAATGTATCCGACACCTTCTGAAAGTAATCCACCTAAAATTACCGACATACTGTCGTACGGGCTGTTTTCTGCAGGATCAATACCTCTGGCTGTCAAAGCATCATTAATCGCACCGTACCACTTATGATTCTTGTAATCAGAACCTTCTGCGTAAAAGTGCTCATATATGATATCAAGAAGTACTGATGGGAAATAGATGGATGTCACCTCAATCTTCTGATTTCTGGT